>NYTO01000139.1 GCA_002683535.1 SAR116 cluster bacterium | reverse complement strand
GACCTGACGAGGCTGCTCTTCAGTCCGCCATTCGCTTTTGCTCTGCTAAAACCAATCACTCTAGACATCAGATCACCTCCTTTTCGCTGTTTCACAATACCTCGACGATAGGCCAGTGGTGGCCGCATGTCACCCATGTGCATTTCGCCGCGGCAAATTGTCCGCAAAGCCCAGCGACAACAGTGAAGGGATGGTCAGTCAGCCGCCAAACAGGCCGCGGGCAAAGGTTATGGCGGCATCAACACCGTCAGCAACGCCGCTGCCGACCGATCCGGCAATGTCGCTGGCAGTTTTGCCAAAAGATGTGTCACCCGCTGAAGTGCCAGCGGATCCGCTGCTGTTGCCGGTGATCGATGTGGCCAGTTCACCGGTTTTCTTGACGAGTCCCGACCCGGCCTCACCAATTTTTTCAACTCCGGTGCCGATCACGGCGGTTGCATTGTCAGCCCAGGATTCGAAGGTGCCGATCACATTATCCATCACATTGCCTGTGTCCGGCATGTCCTGCACGCCAGCTTGCTGGTCATCACTCATAAAACCCTCCGAACGTCTGCATCTGGCCAGAACATCTGCAGTTGAATTTCACTCATCGATATCACGCGGCAACCACTTCGGCCAATCCCGTTACTGGAATATCCATGGGCGGTTCTTATCTAGACCTGGGAAGAAACAGTTTCGGGACAGCAGGATTCCATGTTCAGGTTCAGTCGCCGCCGCGTCATTGCGGTTCTGCTTTTCATTTTGTCAGGAGTATGCGGCATGCAGCCAGCCATCAGCGCGCCAATGAATGCGCATGAGTTCACCTTCGAGAATTTGGACGGCGGGGCATTGCCATTGTCGCAATATGCCGGCCGGCCGATCCTGCTGGTCAACACGGCCTCACTGTGCGGATTCACCCGCCAATATGCGGCCTTGCAGGAGGTCTGGATGCGGTTTCGCGACCGTGGTTTGGTGGTGCTTGGTGTCCCGAGTGATGATTTTGGTGGTCAGGAATATGACACATCTGAACAGATCAAATCCTTCTGCGAGGTGAATTACGGGATCGATTTCCCGATGACCGAGGCAGTGGGCATTCGCGGCGATGACGCGCACCCCTATTACCAATGGGTCGCCCAGCAGGGGATGATGAAGTTGCCACGCTGGAATTTTCACAAACATCTGATTGACGGGGACGGCAATCTGGTCGACTGGTTTGCATCGACAACGCCGCCAAATTCACCGAAGGTAATACGGGCAATTGAAGATCTGTTGCGGTAATCCTTGATCCTCATGCGCCGCAGAATGACAAAATTCGTGAAGATGCAACGCACCGGGATGACGTGAACAACGCCTCTTTGGGAGTAGATACAATGTCTGATGCAGCGGCAAAATCGGCTGAAACGCTGGAGACAGCATCCGGCGAATATGCCCTTCGGCGCATGCTGTCGGATGAACTGCATGCCCGTGCTTTCTATGATTTTGAAGGTGCCGGCCGGTTTGTTCGCTTTGTCTTTCTGACAGGCGACCAGGACGGGGTTGTACTGGATTACGTGAATGAATTTCTGGCGGCAGAGGGACGTGACCCGATTGATGCGGACCAGAAGTTTCAGCGCGTTGATCTGGGTGCCTATGCGCTGCGGCTTGAAAAACATACCGAGTTTGTTTCGATCAGCTTTATCGAGCGGGGGCTGACACGCGCCACCGGGTTGCTGGATGATGCGTTTGATGCGCAAAAGTCGGTGCTGCCGCTGGCATGGGCGTGCGCCACACCGGTGCCAATGTTTCATGCGATCTGGCTGGAAATTGGAGGCAAGGCCCCGCGCCGCATCACACCCGGTCATATGCTGGAAGTGATGCAGGCGCGCAGTGTAACCGCCAACCAGTTTGGCGACAGCGCGTCACAGATCCATTTCGCGTTTGATATTGATGATAACGGTTTTTCGCGGATTGCCGTGTTCAATGATGGCATCGCGCCAAACCGCATGGGACGGACGATCCAGCGTATTGTCGAGCTGGAGACCTATCGGTTGCTGGCCTTGCTTGGTTTTGCTGCGGTGCGGGAAAATGGCGCGCGGCTGGGCCGTATCGAACAGACGGTCGCCGGACTGACCACTGATCTGGCGGCGCAGATCAAGCAGCCTGGCGGACAAATCCAGCAATTGTTGTCGGTGCTGTCTGCCCAGGCCGCCGATCTGGAAGAAATCTACTCGCTGACATCCTATCGGCTGGCGGCGACGAAGGCCTATGAGGCCATTCTGAATGACAGGATCGGCGGGTTGCGGCTGGCGCGTCTTGAAGGGTTTCAGGGCATTCGCGGCTTTCTGGGACGACGGATGACACCCGCGCTGGACAGCTGTCGCGCCTTTTCCGAACGGCTGACCCGTCTGTCTGAACGCATTACCCGCGCTGGTGATCTGATGCGCACGCAGACCGAAATGATTATCCAGCGGCAGAACCGCGATTTGCTGCGATCAATGAACAGCCGGGCGCGCCAGCAGCTGCGTCTGCAACAGACTGTTGAAAGACTGTCAGTCGCGGCGGTGACGTATTACGGAGTCGGGCTGGTCGGCTATCTGGCGCAGGCATTGCCGCTGGATGTGTGGGGCTGGGATATAAAGCTGGTCAAGGCCGTGGCCGTGCCGGGCATTGCCTTTCTTGTCTGGCTGACCATCCGCGAGGTGAAGGCCGGCCTGACATCAGATGATGAGGACAAGGGCGCATACTGACAGCATCGCAAGACCGGTGGCGGGGCATGCTCTGGAAAACCATCTGGAAGCCATTTTCCTCGCCAGAGAAATAAAACATAGCAGAGGAGCCGAGACAGAACACAGAAACAAGCCCGACTTTCTGTTTCCATCAATTGAAGATTACAGGGACCCTTCGTTCGCGCCTTCCGGTTTGACTATGCTTGCTGCTAAATCGACGCTGAAAGACAGATGGCGGCAAGTGTTGACCGAGGCCGCAAGAATTGATCACAAGCATTTGCTGACACTGGAGCCGGCTGTATCGGAGCAGCAAACCGAACAGATGAAGGCAGAAAATTTGCAGCTTGTTGTGCCGGGTCCGTTTCACCACACCTACACAAGGGATCAGCAAAATTGGCTGATGGACTTCAAGTCATTCATCGAACTGACAAGAATTCAGGAAGCAAGGACAACCTGATCCGCCTTGTCGGCAAGGGCGGTGCACCATGACAGGGTGGCGCGGATATGCCAGTTCAGCAGGCGGTCATGAAAGCCGACATGTCCGCCACCGCGCGTTACCACTACCTGCACATTCCCTCCGGCAACGGCGCTGCCAGCCGGGGGCGCAACGGGTCTGGAAAACACTGCTTGCGCCAGTGCCGGCTGGTCTGGAATCCATGGATCATTGGAGCCTTGCAGCACCAGTACAGGGATGGTGGCATCCTGCAGGCGGCGATGGACGCTGGTACCGGCATAATAGGCATCGCCGTCACCATAGCCGGCAAGCCGAGCGGTTACATGATCGTCAAATTCAACAATGCTCCTTGCGGCCATTGCGGCGCGGAACAATGCGGGATCGATATCGGGCATGGTGGCGGCGATGCGTTTCAGGCCAGCCAGCATGTAGCGGATATAGAGCCGGTTGCGCGGCGCATGAAAGCGTGCCGCCGACGCGGCCATATCCAGCGGTGTGCCAATGGTCACCAGCCCGCGCAGTCGCTGCGCCTCGGCTGGATAATCAAGAATCATGTTCAGCGCCGCTGTCCCGCCCAGTGAATGCGCCATCATGAAAAGCGGGGCATCAGGGTAAAGACGCGCCGCAGCGTCGATAAAGGGGATCAGATCGGCCCCGGCGCCCGCATTATAGGTGCCACGGGCCAGCGGGCGTCCCGGCCCGGCCCCGCGCATGTTTACCCGCAACAGGCTGAAGCCGGCCGCCAGCGCAGGTTCGATCAGCCACAATATATGCTGCGCATCCATACACCCGTTCAGCCCGTGCACCGCGATGATGCACCCGCGTGATGCGACGTTGCCAGCTTTGCCAGTCTTGCCAGCTTTGCCGTTGCCGCGTGCGGGATGAAAGGCAGCAAGCAGCCTGTCCCCGTCATCAAGATCGAGCAGTACCTCGCGAGAGGGCGGTGGTGCCGGCGCATCACGACGCAGGAAATGGCGAAGGGTCTGGGCATCACCACCGATCCACGGGAAAGCCTCGCCGCCAAAGGGCGGGACAAGGCTGCCAGCATCATTGCGGATGAATGCCATCGGCAAGGTCCCGATCAATAAAAGGTGAGTCTGGACACCGCAATATCAGCAGCATGATCACGGCCATAGGCAACGATACCGATGCTGGTCAGCTGATCTGGCGGCGGGGTGCGCGGGGTCCGGCCTGCGCTGTGTTCAAAGTCTGAAAAGGGCAGGGTGTAGGTCTGCCATTGCTGGTCAACGGTAAAGGCTGCGCTGTAGTAATGCCATGGCCGGCGAGTATCGTGGGTGCGCAGATGAATAAAATAGGTCTGGGCATTGCCGCGCGCGCTGATCGTGATGCCGGCAAGACCGGCACCGGCACCCGGCAGGCCGGTCATGTCAAGGCCGGCGCGAAACTGGATGAAGCCACCATTGTTGGCGGTGCTGACATCACCCGTCATGCGGGCGGCCGGGCGGCCATCAACGGTTACGAAGTCCAGCTTGCCATCGGATACGCCGCCCATCACACGGTCGCTGAAAAAGCGCCAGTAGCGCGCCGTCTCCGGCGTCATTTCAAGCGTCAATGCCGCCTCATCAGCCGGGGTTGAGCCGCTGCCCGCGAGCGTCATGAGCGCAATGCCTGCCGCAACAAGCCGGCTTGTCCTGCGTGATGTGTCTGCACGCGGTCCGGCCAGGCCGGTTTGCGCTGATGCGGGCGACAGGCCTGGGGGTGAAGGGTGTGTCGGGTGTGATGTTTTTGCCATGACCATCAAATAAGGCGATAGGCGGCCTGTTTAAAGACTTGTTGCGGCTGCATTGCGTTTTGGGCTGGCTTGCCTGCAAGCGCTTTGGCAGACTTGCAGGTGCTTTGTGAAATTCAGGAATGAGGTAGGCATGACCCAGCAGGCGGGCGAAACACTTCCGGCAATTCAGGCCGCGCTGGAGGCCTCGGGGCTGACCTTTGAGGTTTGGCCCTGCGATGACAGCCTTGCTGATACCGCTGCCTTTTGTGCGCATTACAAGGTGCCGGCTGAACATTCGGTCAATGCCATTCTGGTTCGTGACAAGGCTGATGCTGACAATTACGCATTATGCATGGTGCCGGCGACCCACCGTCTGGACGTCAACAAGGTCGTTCGCAAGAAGCTGGGTGCCAAGAAAGCGTCCTTTGCGGCGGCCGAGGAAACGCGCCAGATTACCGGTATGGAAATTGGCGGTGTGACACCGATAGGCCTGCCAGCTGGTGTCCGTGTCTGGGTTGAGGCAAGTGTCATGGCGCTGGATTATATTATCCTCGGCGGGGGCAACAGGACATCCAAGCTGAAAGTGCCGCCCGCCATCTTCACACAGATTGCAGAATGCGAGATGGTTGCGGACCTGGCACGCCCGCGCGAGACGAACGGGTCGCCCGGCTAGCTGGTGGGCGGCGAACAGGTGCCCGCAGGACGTAAATGATGATTGGTAAGATGATGCAGTATACGTGTCCGCAAAATTCAAAGGCATCGAGACCCCTGATAGCAGGCCATATGCGCCTGATGTTGATCGCCGCGGTGATTGGCTGCATGGCTGCCCTGCTGCCCGCCGCACCAGTGGCCGCAGGCGAAACCCTGCCATGCGAGGTGATGGTAAAATTCGAAGATGATGATGCCGGTGTGGCCACCATCTATCGGTTGCGCCTGCAACACAAGAACCGCAAGGGCCGCGATGTCAGCCATGTATCTGTCATGACCGCGGCCGCTGATGGCGCGCCAATTGGCAACAGCCATGTTGACTGCCGGATTGACGGACGCCCGCTGCGCGCCGGTGATACGGGTGAATGCCGGACAGACTTGCAGGTCATTACCGGGCGAATGGCGGCGACACTGAATTTTGAGGATTGGCTGGGCATGATTCGTGACCAGCAGGACAAGCTGGCGACCATCAAACAATGCGAAATTCTGGGTGTGCGGTACGCGGCCGACTGACTGGCTGCCAGTGATGCCTGACCGGACAGGCATATTAACATGCGCAAAAGCTGATATTTTAGCCGCAGAACCGAATGCCCCGCGCTATGGCGCAGGGCATTGGCATTTTTTTGATAATGTGTCTTTGAAATCCAGACCTTTTGTCTGAAATCTGCACAAAATTCAGGTCAGGATTTTTCTTCAGCACCGATCTGTGCCCAGTCTGGCACCCAGCCGGGATAGCTTGAACAAGCGGTTACACCGAACAGGGCAACGGCAAGAAGTGCCGCGGAAACAATTTTCTTCATCAATACCTCCATAACGTCATGCATCACTGTATCGCTAACTGTTGCCGTGCGTCCAGCGTGTTCGCGCGCTGAACCGGCGATGGACGCCAGACATGCACGGGTTAGGCGACATGATTCCCCCCTGCAACCGGCACATAGGCTGATCCATAGGTTGGCCCATAGGTTGGCCCGGTAAATTGGAGCATAACAAAATACTTTATTAAAAAAATTTAATAACATTAAAAATAAATTAATTATAACATTAACAATTATTGAGTTAACCATGAAACATGTCTTTATGATCGCTGCTGTTGCAGCGGGTATCGCGTGTGCGCCGCTGGCAGCACATGCGCTGACCTTCAAGAAAGGACAAGTTCTGGGCAATGATGGCCAGATTTATGACGGTGCATCCCCGCGCGAGTCCGCTAGGCTTCTGGAGACTGCAAAGGACGGAGGCAAAGCGGCAGGGGTGTTTGGCCGAAATCTTTATGTGGTTATTGGCGAAGACATCACCTTTATCCCGTTGACTGATCTGGCTGGAAAGTCTGAAGACCAGATTGAAGAGATCGTTGTTGACCGTGTCACAAAGGATGTTCTTGATCGGGCCGTGGCTGTAAATGCCGCAAATGCAAATGATGATGCGGGAACGGGGGCATTGGTCAGCGGGGGACAGGCAAGTGCCGCCGGAACAGCTGTTCCCGCTGCAGGCAGTGCCGCCGGCGCGCCAGCGGGTGTCGATCTGAGCCAGCTGACGGAGGAAGAAATCGGTTTTCTTGAAGAGGCTGCCGAAGCCGCTTCTGACGAAGAAGTGACTGCCGCACTGAATGAAATCATGGTTGCCGACGTGGCCGGCATTGCCGCCAAGGAAGCGGCAGAAGCAACGCGCGAGGCCTGGAAATATATAGACCCTGAAGATCTTCAGGAAGCAACAGAACAGGCCGCACAATTTGCAGCACAAGAGGCCGCAAAAATCGTTAACCACATGGCGGTGGAGCAAGCATTGCAAGAACTTCAGTCCAGCGGGGCCAGCGAGGCTGAAATTCAGGCCTTTATGGATTCCAACCCGGCGCCGGGGGAATAGACGCAGACAGAATCCTGCACCTCCCGCTAGATTCCTGCGCCGGAAAAGGGGTGGCTTTGGCTGCCCCTTTTTTGTTGTGTGAAATGCTGTGGCGAAGCTGAAATATCAGCGGCCAGATACCGATGCCCAGGTCGCTGCATCCAGCCTGAATGTCAGAAATTCTTCAGAAATGCCGGTGCCCAGCAGGTCTGCATGGCACGTGCTAGCAGCGACCGCACCCAGCTTGCTGGTGCTCTTTTGCGAGCGGATATTATCCTTGCCTATATGAAACCAGACACGCGGTTCGGTGATGAAAAGGTGATCCAGCATCAGCGTTTTCAACGCCATATTGGCGGGTCCGCCCCATAATCTGCGTTCGATAAAGGTAAAGCCGATGGACCATTTGCCGGGGGCATTTGGCGCCGCATAATAGCGCGAACAGCCGATGATTTTGCTGCCCGGCCTCTCTTCGAATGCCAGCGCCCCGCCGGCAGCGACAAGAGCGGAAAAATATCCGTCAAATACATTGCGCTGATGGCGGTTGAGTGCCGGATGCTGTTCCCAGATCAGCGGGTCACGCGCTGCAATGTAAAGATTGTCGCGGTCTGCCTCGACAAGAGGCCTGATGCGGAATTGCGGACCAACAAGGATAGGCTGGATATTTGCCATGGCAGGTTGCCTCACAGGTGCAGGCCGGGATGAAGGGCGGGAGTCAGTCTAAGGGGCATAAATATTTCGCTGCAACTGCTGTGAAATTTTGCCAGTCTGGCTTCAAACACACCGGCTGCGCCGGTGGACGCTGCTTTTTTGCTGGCCTGTCATCGCCCGGCACAGCTATAGAAAGGCAGTCCGCTATTGTTCCGGGAAAGGCCCATTGAATGGATGAGTTTGGTCGCTTCAAGCCGACGGGCCGCAACCGCCTGTTTCTGTTTCTGGTTGCGATGGGTCTTGGTCGTGGCAAGCTGAAGCGGGTGTTTTCACGCTATTGGCAGGCGGCGACACCGCAAGCGGCTGTCGATATCGACTATCATGGCCTGCATCTGCGCCTACGTCCCGTCGGCAATACGATTGAATCGAAAATCCTGTTCAGCTCGCGGCTGCGTGAGGCCGAGGAACTGGCGGAATTGCGTCAGCGCCTTGCCGGTGGAGGCAGCTTTGTCGATATCGGTGCCAATGTCGGCTATTACGCGCTGATGGCGGCAAGGGCCGGCGCCGACAAGGTGATTGCAGCCGAACCGAACCCGGAACTGATTGAGCGGTTCAAGGTAAATGTCGAGCTGAACGGGCTTGAACAGGCGATCGATATTCTACCGGTTGCTGTCGGTGCTGAGTACGGTACAGCCATGTTGAATCTGAAGGATGGGGACACTGGCGGCAGTTCGATTGTGCGCAAAGTCGATGCCGACGGTGCTATAGAGGTGCCTGTACGCCCGCTGGCTGCGCTGCTGGCCCAGCAGGGTGTAACGTCGGTGGCCGCAATGAAGATCGATATCGAGGGCATGGAAGACCGCGCCCTGGGCCCGTTTCTGAAAGCTGAAAACAGACATCTTTTTCCGCGTCTGCTGATCATGGAGACGGTCAACCGCGAGGACTGGCAAATCGATATTCTGGAAAAATTGCAACAGAACGGCTATGTCGTCACGTCAGAAACGCGGGGCAATTCAATCCTTGAGCTGCAGTCCTGATCATAAGCTGCCGGCTTGATGGGCTGATGGCATGAGGCCGGTCAGGAATTGCTGCAAGAGTGAGCCGCCCTATTCGGGCACACCCGCATACAGATATTGATCGGTCGAAATATCACCTTGCCATGCATAGATTGACAGGAACGCACGTTGTTGAGTGCGGTTTGCATGCGGCATCATCGAGGGATGATAGGACCGGCTGCCGGGGTGGTGCTGGCTGAAATCGTCATCGCCGCGCTTCCACCACACAGAACCGGCAAGCATGACGTAAATTTCCTCGGCCGGGTGGGTGCGAATGCCATAGGTGGCATTTGGCGTCATCCCGTACAGCCCGATGCGGATATCGTCCGCATGGACAAGCCCGCCTGGACCAACAAGTTCAATATGCACTGTGGGCTGGCTGTGTTTTATGAAAAGCGGATCGCTGGAAGTCGTCGGCGGGGACCAGTCGAGCGGCAGCTGCAAAAGATGTTGGCAAACCGGAAGCGCATCGGGCGCTGTCATGATGCTGACCAGCGGGGCGGGCGGGGGTGCCGGGTATCCGGCAGGTGCTGGCTGCCGGTCCACATGTCCTGATATCTGCTGATGGGCCGCTGATTGCAGAGCTGCTGATTGCAGAGCTGCTGATTGCAGAGCTGCTGATTGCAGAGCTGCTGATT
>NYTO01000138.1 GCA_002683535.1 SAR116 cluster bacterium | reverse complement strand
GGGTCGACCCTGAAGGTGTACCGGCACCTTTTGAAGACCAGATACAAAGGTGGCTGAAGACGAGTACAGGGACAGGCCCGGTCTTTTACCGTCACGCCCTTTCGCTGGCCACTTGAGTTTATCAACATCAGAAGCTAGGTTGCGGCTTGGTTTGCAGTGCCGGCTTGGCCGGCGTAACAGGAATGTGACACACCTATGCCGATTGTAACGCTTCCAGACGGATCGTCCCGGAATTATGATGCGCCAGTGACGCCTGCCCAGATTGCTGCTGACATTGGGCCGGGCCTTGCAAAGGCTGCCATGCTGGCTGTCGTTGACGGGAATGAGTGGGACCTTGGCCGGGAAATTGAGACTGATGCCTCGCTGTCGCTGATCACCGCAAAAGACGACGCTATTCTGGCCCACATTCGGCATGACGCGGCGCATGTCATGGCTGAAGCGGTGCGCGAGCTGTTTCCCGACGCGCAGGTCACAATTGGCCCTGCTATCGAAAACGGTTTCTACTACGATTTTCATCGCGAAACGGCGTTCAGCGAAGACGATCTTGCGGCGATTGAAAAGCGGATGCATGAAATTGTCGACCGCGACGAGCCGATCATCCGCAATGTATGGACGCGCGATGAAGCGGTTGCCTTCTATAAAAAGAATGACGAGCCATTCAAGGTAGAGCTTGTCGAGACCATTCCGGCTGGCGAGACAGTCACCTTCTACCAGCAGGGTGATTTCATTGATCTGTGCCGTGGCCCGCATCTGGCGTCGACCGGGCGGATGGGACACGCGTTCAAGCTGATGAGTGTTGCCGGTGCCTATTGGCGGGGTGATTCCAATCGCCCGATGCTGCAACGCATCTATGGCACGGCCTGGCGCACTGAAAAGGAATTGGGCGCCTATCTTCACATGCTGGAAGAGGCCGAAAAGCGCGACCACCGGAAGCTTGGCAAGCAGTTGAATTTTTTCCATCTGCAGGAAGAAGCAACCGGGTCGGTGTTTTGGCACCCGAAAGGCTGGACCCTTTATCGCGAGATCGAGGCCTATGTCCGCCGCCGGCTGGAAACAGACGGCTATGCCGAGGTGAAAACGCCGCAGCTTGTTGACCGTGCCCTGTGGGAGGCGTCCGGTCATTGGGACAAATTCCGCGAGAACATGTTCACTGCCGAAGCTGAAGATGATCGTACGCTGGCGCTAAAGCCGATGAACTGCCCCTGCCATGTGCAGATTTTCCGTCAGGGCATCAAGTCCTATCGTGATTTGCCGCTGCGTATGGCCGAGTTCGGGTCATGCCACCGCAACGAGCCGTCGGGCGCGCTGCATGGAATCATGCGGGTGCGTGCCTTTACCCAGGATGATGCGCATATCTTCTGTACAGAGGATCAGATCACTGAAGAATCTGTGAAATTCTGTGCCCTGTTGCAGTCGATCTATTCGGATTTCGGCTTTGACGAAGTGCGGGTGAAGTTTTCCGACCGGCCAGAGGTGCGTGCGGGTGAAGATGATGTCTGGGACCGCGCCGAGAGCGCGTTGACCGACGCCACGAAGGCTGCCGAGCTGGAAACCACGCTGAACCCGGGTGAAGGTGCCTTTTATGGTCCAAAACTGGAATTCGTTCTGCGCGATGCCATTGGCCGTGACTGGCAATGCGGGACGCTGCAGGTGGATTTCGTGCTGCCCGAGCGGCTGGATGCGGAATATGTGGCAGAGGATGGCAGCCGCCGCCGTCCTGTTATGCTGCACCGCGCCATTCTGGGGTCAATGGAGCGCTGGATCGGTATCATCATCGAACAGTTTTCTGGCCGTATGCCGCCATGGCTGGCGCCGGTGCAGATTGTTGTCGCCTCGATCACTGACAGCGCCAATGGCTATGCGCAGAAGGTTGCTGACGAGGCAACTGCAATGGGGCTTCGTGTCGAAACGGACCTGCGGAACGAAAAGATCAGCTACAAGGTGCGCGAGCACAGTGTTGGCAAAGTGCCCTTTATTCTGGCCGTTGGTGGACGGGAAGAAGAAGCAGGTACTGTCGCGCTGCGCCGCCTTGGTTCTCAGGATCAGCAGGTTGTCGACATGATGGCTGCGCTGTCACAGCTGCATGCCGAATGCCTGCCGCCTGATCTGGCGCGGGCCGAGACATTGGCCGCAGAATGATGGATGTTTCAGGGCCATCATGACCAATAATTCCAAGAGACTAGCCAAATTGGGCAATTATTGATAATTTTGTGCACAATATGGCGGTGGCAGCACAGTTCAACTGGTGCCATCAGTGGTCTTGTGAGCGCAAACAAACACAGGAGAAGTTAGATAGCTCGTCCCCACAGTAATGTGCCGCCCGTTCAGGACGGCCCGCGTATCAATGGCGCAATCAGGTCGCCAAAGGTACGATGCATCGATCCGGATGGAAACCAGCTCGGCGTTCTCGATACGCGTGATGCAATGGAACAGGCAGCGGATTTCGGTCTTGATCTTGTAGAGGTCCAGCCGAATGCCGAACCGCCGGTCTGCAAAATCCTCGATTATGGCAAATACAAATATGAAGCGCAGAAGCGTGCCAACGAGGCCCGCAAGAAGCAGAAGATCATTGAGGTCAAGGAAATTAAGTTCCGTCCGAATATCGACGAGCATGATTACCAGGTGAAGATGCGCAATGTTCACAAGTTTCTGGGCACAGGCGACAAGGTCAAGGTGACCCTGCGATTCCGTGGCCGTGAAATGGCCCACCAGGAACTTGGTGCCAATGTTCTCAAGCGTGTTCGCGAAGAGACCGAGGAAATCGCGAAGGTTGAGTCCATGCCGAAAATGGAAGGCCGTCAGATGATCATGGTGCTGGCCCCGCGTTAGGGGGCATGCGTACCTTGTAACAATCGCCTTTATTCCCCCTTGATTCCCGCTGCGCAGGGCCGTATAACCACGGCTTCGCGCGGTATCACGTCGCGTCCGGGCCTGAAAAAACAGGGCATGCCCGGCCGGCAGATTGCCACCGCCTGCAAAGGCACCTCCGCGCGGGGAATGGTGGCCACCTTTTGAACAGACGAGGTTGAAATGCCCAAGATGAAGACCAAGAGCGGGGCCAAGAAGCGCTTCCGCCTGACTGCCAGCGGCAAGGTCCGTGGCTCAGCAGCATTCCTGAGCCACAATCTGCGCCGCCGTCCCCAGAAGATGAAGCGTAATGCACGTGGCACAATGATTCTGTGCGACGCCGATGCACGCATCGTCAAAAAATTTCTGCCGTACGCGTAAGGGGGACAGACAATGGCTCGAGTTAAAAGAGGTACGACTACCCACGCCCGCCACGCCAAGGTGATCAAGGCAGCAAAGGGATATTACGGTCGTCGCAAGAATACGTTCCGTACCGCCACCCAGGCGGTCGACAAGGCACGGCAATATGCATATCGAGACAGGCGCACGCGCAAGCGGGAATTTCGCGCGCTGTGGATCCAGCGGATCAACGCTGCAGCCCGGATGCACGGGATGACCTATTCACAGATGATGGGCGGTCTGATCAAGGCTGGCATCGAGGTCGACCGGAAGATGCTGGCCGATCTGGCTGTGAATGAGCCTGCGGCCTTTGGTGCGCTGGTAGAACGTTCACGCGCAGCGGCCGGGTAAGCAGACACCCAAGCAAAATATAAACAAGGCTGTTGCTCTGAACGTGGCAGGTGGGGAACCACCGCCGGTACGGAGCAGCAGCCTTTTTCTTTTCTAGCAGCAGGAACCGGGCAATGCAGGATCTGGAAACACTGAAATCCGAATTGATTGCAAGCATCGAGGCCGCAGATTCGCTGGAAGCGCTTGAAGCATTGCGGGTCAGTGAGCTCGGCAAGAAAGGTCGCGTGTCGCTGATGATGCGTGAGCTGGGCAGCATGGCCCCCGAGGAACGCAAGGCCGCAGGTCAGGCGCTGAACGTGGTGAAGGATGCAGTTGCCGCTGCCATCGACGCGCGTAATGCGGCGTTGTCGAGCGCCGCGCTTGATACACGGCTTGCCGCTGAATCCATTGATGTCAGCCTGCCCGCGCGTCCGGAAACCGAAGCACGGTTGCATCCCCTGTCACGGACGATCGAAGAGGTTGTCGCCATCTTTGCCGAGATGGGCTTCAGCGTTGCTGAAGGGCCAGACATCGAATCCGACTATTACAATTTTACCGCGCTGAATATTCCCGAAGAGCATCCGGCACGCCAGGAACATGACACCTTTTATCTGCCGCCTGATGCTGACGGAAAGAGAAAGGTACTGCGCACACATACCTCGCCTGTCCAGATTCGCACTATGGAGGCAGCCGAGCCGCCGATCCGTATCATCGTGCCGGGGCGCACCTATCGATCAGACCATGATGCCACCCATTCGCCGATGTTCCATCAGTGTGAAGGGCTGGTTATTGGCGATGGCATCCATATGGGGCATCTGAAGGGGTGCCTGATTGATTTCTGCCGCGCATTTTTTGGCGTTGATGATCTGCCGGTGCGGTTCCGCCCCAGCTATTTTCCGTTCACCGAGCCGTCAGCCGAGGTTGATATCGGCTGTACGCGTGACGGTGGCGGTCTGAAGATCGGTACGGGTGATGACTGGCTGGAAATTCTTGGCTCCGGCATGGTCAATCCACGGGTTCTTGCCAATTGCGGTTATGACCCGGAGAAATATCAGGGTTTTGCCTTTGGTATGGGAATTGAGCGGATTGCCATGCTAAAATACGGCATTCCCGATCTGCGTACTTTCTATGACAGCGATCTGCGCTGGATGCGGCATTATGGCTTTCTGCCATTTGATGCGCCATCGGTTCATGCCGGTCTTGCCGGGGGGAGTGTCTGATGAAATTTACCCGTGGCTGGCTGCTTGACCATCTTGAAACCGATCACGCGCTGGATGACATTCTTGATGCCCTGCCGATGCTGGGCCTCGAGGTGGAAAGTATTGACGATCCGGCGAAACGTCTTGCCGCATTCACTATTGCCGAGGTGTTGTCGGCGGAACAGCATCCGGATGCCGACAGATTGCGCGTCTGCATGGTCAACACCGGCAGCGGTGATCCGGTGCAGGTGGTCTGCGGTGCGCCGAACGCGCGCGCCGGCATGAAGGGGGTATTTGCCCCGGCCGGATCATATGTGCCGGGAATTGATCTTGTGCTGAAGGCCGGCAACATCCGCGGCCAGGATTCAAACGGCATGCTGTGTTCCGAGCGCGAGATGATGATCTCTGACGAGCATGACGGTATCATCGAACTGGCGGCAGATGCACCGGTTGGTGACAGTTTTGCTGCCTATGCCGGGCTGGATGATCCGGTAATTGAAATTGCGATTACGCCGAACCGGGCTGATTGTCTTGGTGTTCGTGGCGTCGCACGCGATCTGGCTGCTGCCGGGTATGGCACACTTAAACCGCTTGATACCAGCGCGCATGAGGGCAGCTTTGACAGCCCGCTTCGCTGGAACCTTGACCTTGACGGTGCCGCGCATCTGGCACCGCTGGTGACCGGTATTGCTTTCCGCGGCGTCAATAATGGACCGAGTCCCGACTGGATGGCGCGGCGTCTTGCAGCGATTGGCCAGCGCCCGATCAGTGCGCTTGTTGATATCACCAACTATGTGATGTTTGACCTTGGTCGCCCGCTGCATGCGTTTGATATTGCCAAGATCGAAGGTGACAGCCTGTTTATAAGGCAGGCAAAGGGCGGCGAGCAGTTTCATGCCCTGAATGAGAAAACCTATGATCTGGATGCCGGCATGCTGGTGATCGGTGATGATCACGGTGTTGATGATCTGGCCGGTGTGATGGGTGGTGAGCGGACCGGTATCAGCGACAGCACGAACGAGATGTTTATGGAAATCGCCGTGTTCGATCCCATCTCGGTTGCCACAACTGGGCGCAAGCTGAATCTGAATTCGGATGCGCGCTACCGGTTTGAACGGGGACTCGATTCCGAAAGTCCAAACTGGGCTGCCGGGCATGTGGCGCGGCTTGTTCTGGAGATTTGTGGCGGCGAGGCATCCATGCCGGTGACAGCGGGTCCCGGTGTTGACTGGCAACGGCGTATCTTCCTTTCATCTGAAAAGGTTGAAAGTCTGTCGGGCATGTCCATAGATGCTGCAGAACAGCAGCGTATACTTGAGGCGCTGGGCTTTACGGTCATCGTTGCTGATGGCGGCATCAATGTGGAGCCGCCAGCCTGGCGCGGTGACGTTGACGGCGCGGCTGACCTGGTTGAGGAAATTGCGCGAATCCGCGGCTTTGACCATT
>NYTO01000137.1 GCA_002683535.1 SAR116 cluster bacterium | reverse complement strand
CGAAGCGGCGGCTGCCGTGTGGGAACGTGGCGCGTTCGAAATTGACCGGATCAACGAAATTGAGCGCGAGACCAAACATGATGTCATCGCCTTTCTGACCAACCTTGCCGAACATGTGGGTGAGGAAGCCCGCTTTGTACATCAGGGCATGACGTCATCCGATGTTCTGGACACCACCCTTGCCGTGCAGATGGCGCGGGCCAGTGATCTGATGCTGACAGGCATTGACCGGTTGCTTGCTGGCCTGAAATTGCGCGCCGAGGAGCATCGCTACACACCCACCATCGGGCGCAGCCACGGCATTCATGCAGAACCGACAACCTTTGGCCTGAAGCTGGCCACCTTCTACGCCGAATTTGCCCGCTGCCGCACGCGCCTTGAACTGGCGCGCGCCGAAATTGCCACCTGCGCCATTTCGGGTGCTGTTGGCACATTCGCGCATATCGACCCGTCGGTAGAGGCGCATGTGGCCGAACAGATGGGCCTGCTCCCGGAACCTGTTTCAACGCAGGTGATTCCGCGGGACCGCCACGCCATGTTCTTTGCCACGCTTGGAGTCATTGCCAGCTCGGTCGAACGGCTTGCCACGGAAATCCGCCATCTTCAGCGTACCGAATTGCGGGAAGTGGAAGAATTTTTCTCGGCCGGGCAAAAGGGCTCCTCTGCCATGCCGCACAAGCGGAACCCGGTACTGACAGAAAATCTGACCGGCCTTGCCCGTATCGTGCGTGCCGCAGTCACGCCGGCGCTGGAAAATGTGGCGCTGTGGCATGAGCGTGATATTTCACATTCATCCGTTGAGCGTGTGTTTGGCCCCGATGCGACCATTGCGCTGGATTTTGCGCTGCAACGTCTTGCCAGTGTTGTTGAGGCGCTGGTTATCTATCCCGAATCCATGCAGGCCAATCTTGACCAGCTTGGCGGCCTCGTTCACTCGCAGCAGCTTCTGCTGGCGCTGACGCAGGCCGGGGTCAGCCGCGAGGCTGCCTACAGCATGGTGCAGCGCAATGCCATGGAAAGCTGGAAGACAAGTGCCAGCTATCGCGACCTGCTGAAGGGTGACGCCGAAGTGGTCGGCAGCCTTGGCGAGGACGGCATCGATGCGCTGTTCGATCTGGACCAGCATTTCCGCCATGTTGACACGATTTTCGCCCGTGTGTTTGGCGACGCGCCAAAGGGATGAATGGTATGGAACGCACGGCGCTTTATGAAGGCAAGGCCAAGATCATCTATCCGGGGCCGGATTCGGACACGCTTGTCCAGTATTTCAAGGATGATGCAACCGCCTTCAATGCGCAGAAAAAAGATGTCATCTCTGGCAAGGGCCTGCTGAACAATGTGATCAGCGAGCATATCATGGGCGCGCTGGCCGCTGCCGGCATACATACGCATTTCATCCAGCGGCTCAACGCACGTGAACAGCTTATACGCCGCCTCGACATCGTGCCGGTAGAAGTGGTTGTGCGGAATGTGGCGGCCGGTTCGATCTGTCCGCGCCTCGGACTGACCGAAGGGGCAGACCTGCCATCTACGCTGGTTGAGTTCTGCCTGAAAGATGATGCGCTTGGCGACCCGATCATCGCCCGCGAACATATACTGACTTTTGGCTGGGCCAGCGCCGCAGAATTTGACCATATCGTTGCCGAAACACACACGATCAACAAATTGCTGCAGGATCTGTTCGCCGCCATTGATATTCGCCTGATCGACTTCAAGCTGGAATTTGGCCGTGCCAGCGATGGCAGCGTGATCCTGGCTGACGAAATCAGCCCGGACAATTGCCGCTTGTGGCAGGTCGGGAGCGATGAAAAGATGGACAAGGACAGGTTCCGGCGCGATCTGGGCGGCCTGACCGAGGCCTATGCCGAAATTGCACAGCGGCTGGGGATCGATCTTCCGGAGGATGTCTCTTCCGGTCGTGCTGAACACACCACCTGATGCCGTACCGGCAACACTCACCAATCTGATTGGGACAGACACATGCAGCTTATTGTCAATATTTCTCTCAAGCACGGGGTTCTGGACCCGCAAGGACGTGCCATAGGACGGTCGCTGACCGATCTGGGATTTGATGAAGTGTCTGATGTGCGCGTTGGAAAACGCATCTTGCTGGACATTGACGAAACGGATGAGGCACGGGCCCGCCAGCGGGTGGCCCGCATGTGTGAGACGCTGCTCGCCAATACCGTGATCGAGGATTACGAGATCGAGATCGCCGAAGGAGAGAGCGAATGAGCCTGAGCGGTTTGCGTGTGGCCGTGATCGTCTTTCCCGGATCGAACTGCGACCGCGACATGATGGTGGCCATTGAACAGCTGGCCGGACGCCGTCCATCACTGGTATGGCACAAGGAAACCACGCTGGATCCGGTTGATCTGGCAATCATTCCAGGCGGCTTTTCCTATGGTGACTATCTGCGCTGCGGTGCATTGGCAGCGCGGGCACCCATCATGGAAGCGGTGCTGGACCATGCGGCACGCGGCGGCGCCGTCATGGGAATTTGCAACGGCTTTCAAATCCTGCTCGAAACGGGGCTTCTGCCCGGTGTGCTGGTAGAAAATGCCGGTCTGAAATATGTCTGCCGTGACACGTCTGTCGAGGTGGTTGAAGGCACGGCATCGCCCTTTACCGAGGGGCTGTCGCCCGGCCAGCGCATGATTATTCCGGTGGCGCATAATGAGGGCAATTACTTTGCCAGCGATGATGACCTGCAGCGACTTGAGGATAACGGCCAGATTGCCTTTCGTTACACCGAAAGCGATATCATCGGGCCGGCCAACCCGAATGGCGCAGCGCGCAACATCGCCGGCATCCTGTCGACCAATGGACGGGTTCTGGGCATGATGCCACATCCCGAACGCGCCATGTCACCGGCGCTGGGAAGTGCTGACGGCGCCACTATGCTGAACGCCACGCTGCAGGCACTAGCAGCATGACACAGACTTCAGGCAAGCCAATGAATGATGCTGAAATGAATTTTGAGATGGCCGCCTCTATGGGGCTGTCGCGCGCCGAATGGGACTTGATTCTTGATCGTCTGCAGCGCGCACCCAACCTGTGCGAGCTTGGTATCTTTTCGGCGATGTGGTCTGAACATTGTTCATACAAGTCATCAAAGCGGTGGCTTAAAACCCTGCCGGTGGACGGACCACAGGTCATCGAGGGGCCGGGCGAAAATGCTGGCGCGGTGGATATCGGCGATGGCCTGGCGGCAATTTTCAAGATCGAAAGCCACAATCATCCCTCTTTCATTGAACCCTATCAGGGGGCGGCAACCGGTGTCGGCGGTATTCTGCGCGATGTATTCACCATGGGCGCGCGCCCGGTGGCCTTGCTGAATGCGTTGCGGTTTGGCGCACCTGATCACGAAAAAACGCGTCACCTGCTGAGCGGTGTGGTGTCGGGCATTGGTGGATACGGCAATTGCATCGGCATCCCCACCATTGGCGGCGAAGTGAATTTTGATCCGTCCTACAACGGCAATATTCTGGTCAATGCCATGGCCATCGGCCTTGCCAACAGTGACCGGATTTTCCGGTCTGCTGCCACCGGCCCGGGCAATCCGGTGATTTATGTCGGGGCAAAGACCGGCCGTGACGGCATTCATGGTGCAACCATGGCATCCGCCGAATTTTCTGACGAGACAGAATCAAAGCGCCCGACAGTACAGGTTGGCGACCCGTTTACCGGCAAGCTGTTGATGGAAGCCTGTCTTGAATTGATGGCATCGGATTCAGTGCTGGCGATCCAGGATATGGGTGCGGCCGGCCTGACATCTTCCTCGGTTGAAATGGCCTCGAAGGGCGGGCTTGGCATGGAGATGGACCTTGATCTGGTACCAGCCCGTGAAGAGGCGATGAGTGCCTATGAGCTGATGCTTTCAGAAAGTCAGGAACGCATGCTGATGGTACTGAAGCCGGAGGCCACCGACACCGCGCGGCAGATTTTCGACAAGTGGGATCTCGACTTCATGCCAATCGGCAAGGTGACCGAGACTGGCAGGCTGGTCCTGCTGAAAGATGGCGGCGTGGCCTGCGACATTCCGCTGGACCCGCTGGTCGATGATGCACCGGAATATGACCGCCCGCAGGCAGATGTACCATCCCGTCCCATACTGGCAAGCGACAGCATAACAAGCGATGCCGGCATTTCAGCACTGTTGCGCCAGATGCTGGCAACGGCCGATCTGGGAAGCCGTCGCTGGGTGTATGAGCAATATGACAGCCAGGTGATGGCCGATACCATTGCCGGGCCGGGCGGTGATGCCGGTCTTGTTCGCATTCACGGCACGAACCGCGGGCTTGCCGCCAGCACCGACTGCACACCGCGCTATGTCGAGGCCGATCCACATACCGGCGGGGCACAGGCCGTTGCGGAAGCCTGGCGCAACCTGTCAGCCATTGGCGCACGCGGTCTTGCTATCACCAACAATCTGAATTTCGGAAACCCTGAAAAGCCCGACATCATGGCGCAGATGGCACAATCTGTCCTTGGCATGGGGGATGCGGCGCGCGCACTTGATACACCCGTCGTATCAGGCAATGTCTCGCTATATAACGAAACCGATGGCAAGGCGATTCTGCCCTGCCCGGTTGTCGGCATGGTCGGCACCATTGATGACATCGACAAGGCCGTTGGCAACGGCCTGCCGCATGCCGGCCTGTCGCTCGTTGTTATCGGACAGGATCAGGCCTGTGATGATGGCTGGCTGGGTGTCAGCCTGTATGCACGGATGCTGGCCGATGCTCCGGACGCTGCACCGCCGCCAGTCGATCTGGATGCCGAACGTCGTCATGGCCTGTTTGTCCAGTCGCTGATTGCTGACGGGCATGTCATTGCCGCCCATGACATCAGCGATGGCGGGCTGGCAGTGGCACTGGCCGAAATGTGTATTGCCGGACGCACCGGTGCCAGCATCACCTGCCCGGCAACGGGCAACCCGCATGGTTGGGCCTTTGGTGAGGATCAGGGGCGCTATATCCTGGCTGTACAGGATGGCAACGCTGTCATGGCCGCTGCCGCCGCGCAGGGCATTCCAGCCACACTGATCGGCGAAACTATCGACACCGGCGAATTGCAATTCGGTGGCGGCGATGTCATATCTGTTGAAGAGATGGAACATCTTGTCGAGACGACCATTCCGGCCCTGATGTCAGGGGCGGGTCATACCGAGGGCTGATACCATGCCGATGCAGGCCGCCGATATCGAGACGCTGATCAAGGATGCTTTCCCCGATGCCACCGTGGTGATCGAGGATTTGCGCGGTGACGGGGATCATTATGCCTGCCGCGTTGTCTCTGCTGCCTTTGCCGGCAAGAGCCGCGTTCAGCAACACCAGATGGTCTACAAGGCACTTGGCGGGCGCATGGGCGGTGAATTGCACGCGCTGGCATTGCAGACATCTGCCCCGCCGGCTGACTGAAGGCGGACTGGCTGAAGGCCGGCCGGGTTCGATTATCACACATGCCGGGCGCGACGCCCGGCGAGACCGTTTTTCTGAGGAGATTTGACATGCTTGATGACGCCACCAAGGAACGCATCGAACAGGATATCAAGAGCGAGGATGTGGTCCTCTACATGAAAGGCACACCTGTCTTTCCGCAATGCGGTTTTTCGGCAGCAGTTGTCGGCGTGCTGACACATCTGAACGTGCCCTTCCGCGGGATCAACGTGCTTGAGGATGACAGCGTGCGCGAAGGCATCAAATCCTTCTCCGACTGGCCGACCATCCCGCAGCTTTACGTAAAGGGCGAGTTTGTTGGTGGCTGCGACATTGTGCGTGAAATGTACGAGACTGGTGAACTGACCGAGATGTTCCAGACACGCGGTATCGACGCCCAACCTGCCTGACTTGTTCCGTGCGGCTGATTTTCGTTGGTTGGCGCGGCCGGGTGCGGTCCTGATGTCCGTATGCGGGGGTCAGCCACCAAAAGACCGTGCGTATCAGATTATGGATATCTTGCGCTGACAGGCAGGCGGCAGGTCCGGCGGTTTTATCCGCACAGTTGATAAGGCGAAACCTCCGGCTCTATGAACTGGTGTCACCACTGTCCCTGTCGCCACTGGCATCATACATGCTGGCATCAGGCTGGCTGTCTACCGCCGCACTGGCATCAAATGTGCGATGCGCCACCACCTCTGCCACGCGGATGTGATACCAGCTGTAGAATTCCTGACGTCCCATCTGTTGTGCGGCCAGATGTTCAACATCGATTCGCCACGCCCGGATCGCCGCGCGGTCTCGCCAATAGGACACGGTGATACCGATCCCGTCTTCGCCGCGCACTGATTCCAGCCCCAGAAAACCCGGCTGCTGCTGTGCCAGTTCCACCATGCGCTCGGATGTCAGGCTGTACATATCCTCGTCAGACAGGGTGCGCTGCGCGGTAAAAATCACCGAAAAATAGCGCGCTGGCCAGCCTGCCTTGGATGGGGCCTGAATGTCATCAGTCTGATCGTCGGTCTTCATGCCACAGTCTTAACGCAGCACAAGCACTCATCACCACCAAAAAAATGCACTGCACTTGCGGTTGCCAGATCACTTGCAGTGGTCCCGACTGCGCAGGACACCCTGCTTTAGCCCGCATGTCAGTCAGGCGGCCAGACGTTTTG
>NYTO01000136.1 GCA_002683535.1 SAR116 cluster bacterium | reverse complement strand
CTCAATCCGGTCTTCACCATCGGTCAGCAGATCAGCGAAGTGTTGCGTCTGCATCGCGGAATCGATAATGCCGAGGCGCGCAGCAGATCAATCGAATTGTTGCAGGCCGTGCGAATTCCCGATGTGGCGGCGCGCGTTGATGATTATCCGCACCAGCTGTCGGGCGGCCAGCGGCAACGGGTGATGATCGCCATCGCGTTAGCCTGTGAGCCGGAAATCCTGATTGCCGATGAACCGACAACCGCCCTTGATGTGACGGTGCAGGCTGAGATTTTTGCATTGCTGCGCGATCTGGGGGCCAAGCTGGATACCGCCATCATCATGATCACCCACGATATGGGCGCGGTGGCGCAAATGTCTGAACGCATGCTGGTGATGTATGCGGGACGGCGTGTTGAAGAAGGGCAGGTCGCCGATGTTATCAAGGCGCCGGCACATCCCTATACACGCGGACTGATTGCCTGTGTGCCGCATATCACCAGCGATGTGGGTGCGCTTGTTGACACGCTGCCGGAAATTGACGGCATTGTGCCACCGATTATCCGCTTTGGCCGGGATGAATGCCTGTTCGCGCCGCGATGCGCCAGGGCAGCTGACGCGTGTTGGTCAGCCAAACCTCAGCAGAGCGACATATCAGGCCATAGCGGGCACAGCGTGTCCTGCTGGCATCCGTTTGGCGCAGAGGAGAGCCGGTAATGAGCGACAAGCTGGCCCTTGATGTACAGAATCTGAGCGTATCTTTTCCGATGCGCGGGCGTGATGCTGACGGACGCCGGCGTGCGCTGTTGGCGGTCGATGATGTCAATTTCTCGATTGCCCGCGGCAAAACGCTGGGCATTGTTGGCGAATCAGGTTCGGGAAAGACTACGGCGGCAATGGCGGTGGCACGTCTGGTGCCAAAGCTGGCAGGCAGCATCACCATTGACGGCACTGACTTCGGGGCGCTGGACAGCGAGGCGCTGCGGCAGGCACGCCAGCGTATCCAGATTATTTTTCAGGATCCCTATTCATCTCTCAACCCGCGCCTGCGCGCTGGCGATATTGTGCGTGAACCGCTTGTCTATGCTGGCGAGACCAGCCGCGCTGAACAGGACAGGATTATTGACGAGTTGTTTGAGGCGGTGGGCTTGCGCCCCGAACAAAAGGCGCTGTTCCCGCATCAGTTTTCAGGCGGCCAGCGCCAGCGTATCGGCATTGCGCGCGCGCTGTCCACGCGGCCATCGCTGATCATCTGTGATGAGCCTGTGTCCGCACTGGATGTGGCGGTGCAGGCGCAGATCCTGAATCTGCTGAAATCCCTGCAGGGCCAGTTCGGGCTAACCTATCTGTTCATCAGCCATGATCTGGGCGTTGTGCAGCATATGTGTGATGACATCGCGGTCATGTATATGGGTCAGTTCATGGAATATACGGACCGTCAGAGCTTTTTTGCGGCACCGCGCCACCCCTATAGCCAGGCCCTGCTGGATGCGGTGCCAACCATCGAGATCGGGGCACAGCCAGCGGGCGGCAAATTGGTTGATGGCGAGATACCGGACCTGACAATGCCGCAGACCGGATGCCGCTTTACCAGCCGCTGTCCACATGCGCGCGATGTCTGCAGCGCCGGGGTGCCGCAGCTGGAGGATTGGCCGGGCAGCACCGGGCATCGTCTGGCCTGTCATCTGGCCGGCACGTTTGCAACATCCTGAAATCCCAGCGCCCGCAAGGCAGCGGCGGCCTCGCTCAGATCATCGGCAGAAATCATCACAATCTGCGATGCGGTATCAGCATCGAGCGTGGCGTCTTCAAGATGAACAAGGCGGCCAGCCTGCTGCCATATGGCGCTGCGCCGATGAAAATGCAGCGTGCCCTTGCCGCGCAGCAGATGCTTGCTGAAACGGTTGGCAAAATCGGCAAAGCCGTCTTCGTCGACAGGCCTTGATGCGGTCATGGCGCGGCTGACAAAATGGGTGTGAAGCGCCCGGTCAGGATCGGCGTGAGCGTGATGACCGGTGTGATCCGCAGGGTGATGATGGTGCGTGGCGGCGCTGGTGGCGTCCGGCGCGGGGCCGGTGATCAGGGCGACAAGGCTGGCATCATCTGGACGGCCTTCGATGATGGGCGCATCCGGCGCGCGCGTCGCAACCCAGTCACGCGACCATGCAGCCATGTCGGCGCTGGCAATATCAGTCTTTGTCAGCACGAACATATCGGCGCTTTCCATCTGGGCGGTGATGGTCTCGGCCAGACGCGTGTCGGTGCTGTGGTCCTGCAGATGTGCCGCATCAACCAGAACAAGGGTCAGGCCGGGACGCAGATCAGGGTCGATACGAGCAAAATCCATGATCCGGCTTGGGTAGGACACGCCGCTTGCCTCAATCAGGATATGATCGATCAGATGACGATAGCGCATCAGTTCAACCATGGTATCAACAAGGCCGCCCGCCAGTGAACAGCAGATGCAGCCATTGGCCAGCTGCATGATCCGCCCGTCCTGATGCCGGATCAGTGCCTCATCAATATTCAGGGCGCCAAAATCATTGACCAGCACGGCAAAGCGGGTGCTGCCGGATGCAGCAAGAAGCCGGTTGACGAGGCTGGTCTTGCCGCTGCCAAGAAAGCCGCCAATGACCGTAAAATCGACGGGGGCGTCGTTCATCCGGTTCGGGTTGCCGCCTTGTGCGGCGCTCCTCCCGAAATGGTGCCCCAGACACTGATATCGCGAATGGCGTCAGGGCTCACCTGAAGCGGGCTGTCTTCAAGAACGGCAAAGTCGGCATATTTGCCGGGCTCTATGCTGCCGACAAGATGGTCCATATGCAGGGTATAGGCAGCGCCGAGGGTGATGGCATACAGCGCGTCTTCGGCGCTGATCTGTTCTTCCGGGCCAAGAACCGTGCCGGTCCGCGTTTGCCGGTTGACCGCACACCAGGCAGTGAACAGCGGTGCCATGGGTGTAACCGGCGCATCGGAATGGATCGAGAAATGCACCCCTTCGCGCTGTGCGGTGCCGGCGGCATCCATCCGGTTTGCGCGGTCCGGTCCCATGGTGATCGCGGCATGCTGGTCGCCCCAATAATAGATGTGGTTGGCAAACAGGTTGACGCAAACTCCCAGCTTGGCCATGCGGCGGAACTGGCTGGCATCAGCCATCTGGCAATGCTGCAGGGTATGCCGGTGATCAGGCCGTGGACAGGCCAGCTGTGCGGCCTCCAGCGCATCGAGCATCAATTCCGATGCTTCATCCCCGTTTGTGTGGATATGCAGATGCAGGCCAGCCTTGTGATATTCAAGCACCAGTTCGCCAAGCGTGTCGGGATCAAGGTTCCACAGCCCGTTGGGCTTGCCATTATGGTATCCGGGCCATTTCAGGCGGGCGGTAAAGCCCTGAATTGATCCATCGGTCATCACCTTGCAAAGCCGGTGATGAAGGCGGTCATTATTGTCCTGCAGGGCACGCTTCGCCAGTGCAATTCCCTCATCAATCGATTGTTCAATGGTATTCAGCGCAGGCATCAGACGCAAGGCATATCCCGGTGTCTGGCTGGCCTCTACATAGGCGGCAAGTGATTCCTCATTGAATGAGGCGAACAGGTCTGTCGCCGTTGTCACACCGCAATTGACGGCTGATTCAGCATAGCGCAGCAGCGAGGGTGTCTTTATACCGCCAAAGAACGGGTTGCCGGTCTGCCGGTAAGCCATGTATTTCGCCGCCATCTCCATCAATTCGCCGGTCGGCTTTCCGTTGTCATCCTTCAGCACGCCATAGACATTGGTGTCAGCGGTAATGCCAGCCATGTCCATCAGGCGGCTGTTGACGTTCAGAAGATGGCCGTTCGAATGCAAAACGATGATTGGCCGGGTTGTCGACACTGAATCAAGTTGTGCGGCGTTCATCCGCGCTTCGCCAAAATAGATTGGGTCAAACCCCCAGGCGAACAATGGTGTTTCGGCATCATCAAGTCGCGCTTCGGCCGCTGTCAGTGCAGCAATCACCGCTTCAAGACTCTGCGCTCCTTCCCATCGCCTGCCTGACGGGTCCCACCTGTCTTCATAGCCGACATAGGGAAAATCCCAGATGCCGCCTTCCATGGCGTGGGCGTGTCCTTCAACAAACCCCGGCACCAGTATCTTGTCAGCAAAATCATCAGTCAGCGTATAGGGTGCCCATTGCTCCATATCCTCGAGGCTGCCAGCGCCAAGAATGCGGCCGTCGCGTACAGCAACATGCGTTGCATGAGGCCGGGATGCGTTCATTGTAATGATATCACGCGCAGAAAAAACATTTGTTTCAGTCATTTAAGATACTCCTTCAGGCGTGGTCCGGCGCGGCCGGCCGATCTGGATTGGTCAGGCGAACAGGCCGGTTTCGAACAGGCGTCCGCGGTCGGGGATGGTGTCATCAATGCCGGCAAGGCGCAAACAATGCCAGGCAAGCGCATGGTTGGATGATGTAACCGGAAGTCCTGTGCGGGCTTCGATATTGGCAACCGCATTGGCCAGCCTGACCGATGTGCAGGACACAAATACGGCATCGATATTGTGCCCGTCGCGTATCGTGTCGACAGCGCCGATCAACGATTCCTCGTCAATTGCGGCAACCACCGGATCCATCTCTTCATTGAAGGAACCAAAGACTGGCACCTCATAGCCATGGCTGGTGATATAGGCTCTGACAATTTCGTTGATGTCGCGCCGGTAGGGTGTCAGCACCCCGATCCGCTTTGCCCCCAAGGCATCGAAGGCAGCAAAGGCGGCGGCGATCGGATTGCTGGTTTTTGCCTCCGGCTTGGCAGCGCGCAGCAAGGTGTCGATGCGGTCAATACCAAGGATTATCGATGCAGATGTGCAGCCGAATGCCAGCACATCAACCTTGTCACCGGGCAGGATCAGCTCGGCTGTTGACGTAATCAGCGGCTCCATGGCGCTCAGCGTTTCGGGTGTCACTTGCGGGTTATTGCGGATGCGCGCCTCAAACATGTCAACACCGGGCATATCAATCATCGCACGGAATTCATGTTCGATCGTGTAGTCGGATGCCAGCACCACCATGCCGATACGGGCGCGGGTGCCGATCATGCGACGGGTTGTGAACGGGATATTCTCGATCAGGGTGAAGTCATCCCCCGCGTGCGGGTCAACCGTGTCCATATGCCAATCCTCCGATATCATGGTTTGGTGTCCGGCCGGCAATGATGTCGGCGGTAATTGCCGCACAGCCACTTGCCATGGTCCATCCCAAATAGCCGTGCCCGACATTCAGCCACAGATTGTCAATTGGTGACTGGCTGACAACCGGGATGCCGTTGGGAGTCATCGGACGCAGTCCGACCCAGTATCTGGGCTTGCTGAAATCAGCGCAATGCGCAAATAGTGAACGGGCTTTTTCCATCATGACCTTAAAATCCTTCGGCCTGAAACGCCGTTCATAGCCTCCAATTTCAGCCGTTGCGGTGATGCGAAGGCGATCGCCCATCGGACAATAGGCGAGCAGATTATCCTGATCGATGCCGCCCATGCGCGGCGCCTTGGCCCTGTCGGTGATCGGCAGGGTGACGGAATAGCCACGTACCGGATAGATCGGCAGATCAATGCCAAGCGGTTTTACGAGGTCGGGACTGTTCACACCAAGGCACAGCACATAGGCATCGGCAGTGAAATTACCCTTGTCAGTCTCAACGCGGGCAATGCTGTCACCATCACGCACCAGCCGGCGGATGCGGGTGTTGAAGGCAAATTTCACGCCCTTGTCCTGTGCAATTTTGGCCAGCGCAGAGGTGAACATATGCGCATCACCGCTTTCATCACCGGGTGCAAACAGGGCACCGACAACCAACGATTCAGCCTTGAAAAGGCCGGGGTCACGACCCACCATCTGACGCGGTGACAGTTCTTCAACCGTGGTGCCGTTGGCGCGCAGCATATCAGTCTTCCTTGTGGCTGCCTGATAGCCATTCGCGTTCCGGTAGAAATAGATCAGTCCACCGGATTTTTCATCATAGCTGATTCCTGATTCATGCCTAATGCGATGCAGATGAAGCTGCGAAAAGCGGCACAGATCGGCAGTGATGGCAGTGTTGTGACGCGCGCGCGCCGCGGTGCATTCACGCAGAAACCGAAACATCCATTTCCATTGTCGCCAGGATGGGCGCAGTCGCAACCGGATAGCCTGATCGCCGCGCCATTGTGATCGCATCATCATCTTTGGTGCCGCTGGCGATGCCCATGCAAAGGCATGGCCGGGGGTAACCAGCCCGGCATTGGCATAGCTTGTCATCATGGCAGCGCCGTCTTCGGCATCGATCACAGTAACGTCGTGACCATCCATTGCCAGCTTGTAG
>NYTO01000135.1 GCA_002683535.1 SAR116 cluster bacterium | reverse complement strand
TCGGGTTCCGCCCAGACAGCATCGTCAAAGTCACGCGCATCTGCCCCGTCAATGGTCACAAACGGGGTTTTGCGCAGATCAATGCGCCCGCGCGCGGCTGGCACCGTCATGCCGTCAGTTTCGGCAATGACACTGTAATCAAACACATGCCGGATTTCGAATTCCGCCAATGCCAGCGCGCTGAACGCGCCGGGGGACGTGGCCGGTCCCAGATTGGCAATGACCCGCGCTGTCTTACCAATATAACCACGCCTTGGCAGCAATTCCGCTTCAACCAGATCACCTTCGGCTGCCGAGACGTTGCCGCCAGTCTGCGATTGACCAGTTTGCAATTGAATGGTGTCACGACTGCCGCGTGTTGCCGGTAGCAGGACCAGGCCGCCGCGTCCGGCGACAGCGGTGCCAAACAGGCGTTTCTGTTCGCGTTCCAGCACGCGGATCACCTTGCCATCATAGCGGATGCCGCTGATGCGGGTGAGGCGGACAAGCACTTGCTGGCCGACTGCAGGCGCGCGTCCACGCCGCCGGTCTGCATGTATCCGGATCGATGGCGGCGGCGAGATGTCTGCATCCGACGGCACTGCCAGCAGTGAGCCATCCCGATCAATCTTGGTGATCGTCACAACGGTGACTTCGGGCATCGCCTCGGCACTGGCAACTCGCTTGCCCGGCTGGCGGGCGATAGCGCCCCGGTCGGCGAGGGCTTTCAGGCGGCGGCGCAATGGTGCCCGCAATTCCTGCGGAATCTTGAAGGCGCGCGCCACTTCTTTCACGCTTGGTGGACGCTCACAGCTTTCCAGATACTCAACAATTGCCTTGTCGGCAGGCAGGCTGCCATGCGGTAATCCGGGGCCTGTCTTGCTGGTCACGAAGCGTCTTTCCCGCGCGTTTGCGCGGCTGCCTGCTTGGCAGATGCTTTCTTGGCCGCACCTTTCTTGGCCGTACCCTTTTTGGCAGCCGCCTTTTTGGCGGGGGCCTTCTTGCTGCCAGCCTTTGCGGCTTTTTTCTTCGGTGCCGGTCGGGCGGCTTTGGCCGTCAGCAGCGCAATGCCTTCTTCCAGTGTCAGTTCAGACATCTCGGTGCCGCGGGGCAATGTGGCGCGCAGCTTGTTATGTTCAACATAGGGGCCAAAGCGCCCGGCTTTCAGATGAACCTCGCCACCAGACGGATGCTCGCCAAGAAGCCGTCCGCGTTTCTTGGCAGATTCGGCCAGCAGATCAACCGCCCGGTTCAGGCCGACAGTCAGCAGATCATCATCGGCGGGCAGGCTGGTAAAGCTGCCCTGATATTTCAGATAGGGGCCATAGCGCCCAAGGCCGGCCAGAATCATCTCGCCGCTTTCCGGGTGCAGGCCAACATCACGCGGCAATGACAACAGCGCCAGCGCGGTTTCCAGATCGATATCGCCAGCCGGTTTGCTCTTCGGCAATGACGCACGTTTTGGCTTTTTTGTTTCAGGATCGCCAAGCTGTACATACGGGCCATAGGGACCATTTCGCACGAAGACGGGCATCGATGTGGCCGGATCGACACCCAGTTCACGATCGCCGACCACGCCGGCATCAGTGCCCTCGCTATCACCATCGGTGATCAGCTGGCGGGTGAATTTGCATTCAGGATAGTTCGAACACCCAATGAAGGCGCCAAACTTGCCAAGCTTCATGCCAAGACGTCCGCCAGAGCAATTCGGACAGCTGCGAATCAACTCGCCAGCATCATCTTTCTTGAAAAAATGCGGACCAAGTTCAGCATCCAGAACATCGATAACGCTGGTGCGGGTAAGCTCGGTAGTGCTGTCGATGACACTCTTGAAGTCACGCCAGAACAACGACAGAAGGTCGGTCCATGCCAACTTGCCGTCGGACACTTCATCCAGCTGGTCTTCCAGCTTTGCAGTGAAGTTATATTCAACATAGCGTTCAAAGAAATTTGTCAGGAAGGTCGTCACCAACCGTCCACTGTCCTGTGGAATGAATTTGCCGCGGTCTTTCACGACATAGCTGCGATCAAGCAGGGTCTTGATTGTCGATGCGTATGTTGATGGCCGCCCGATTCCCATTTCTTCCATCGCCTTGACAATACTGGCATCAGTAAAGCGCGGTGGTGGCTGGGTGAAATGCTGTTCCGGATTGACCTTGCGGGTGGCCAGTGCCTCGTCCCGGTCAACCCCCGGCAGAATGCGGCTGTCATCCTGCTTGTCGGTCTCGCCGGCATCGCTGGTGGAATCCCGGCTCTCCTGATAGACGGACCGATAGCCGTCAAAAACAACGACGCGGCCACTGGCACGCATGGTGACGTTGCCGGACCGGTTGCCGATATCGATACTTGTCTGATCAAGTTCTGCGGACTGCATCTGGCTGGCGATGGTCCGCTTCCAGATCAGGTCATAGAGGCGCGCCTGATCATGGTCGAGATAGCTGCGCACTGAGTCTGGCGAGCGTTTCGCGTCGGTCGGGCGGATTGCCTCATGCGCTTCCTGCGCATTTGCGGCAGCTGTGCGATAGGCCCGCGGTGTGGATGGCAGATAATTGTTGCCGAACCGCTGGCCGATTTCATTGCGCACCGCGGCAATAGCTTCGCTGCCAAGCTGCACGCCATCTGTCCGCATATAGGTGATCAGGCCGGTGGTTTCCGACCCGATATTGATCCCTTCATACAGCTTTTGGGCCACCTGCATGGTGCGGCTGGCCGAAAAGCCAAGCTTGCGCGAGGCTTCCTGTTGCAGCGTTGATGTGGTGAAAGGCGGTTTCGGGTTTTCGCGCACACGCTTTGTCTGGATGTCGATAACATGCAGCGCTTCTGCCTCGATCTTCGCCGTGGCGGCAATGGCCATCTCCTCGCTGGAGATGTCATGCTTGGCAAGCTTCTTGCCATCCAGATGCGTCAACCGCGCGATGAAGTTGCGCCCGTCGGCCTTGCCCAGTTCTGCCTCAACCGTCCAGTATTCCTGTGCGATGAAGGCCTCAATCTCGGCTTCACGCTCACAGATCAGGCGCAGCGCAACCGATTGCACACGCCCCGCCGAACGCGCGCCCGGCAATTTGCGCCACAGGACGGGCGAGATTGAAAAGCCCACAAGATAGTCCAGCGCGCGCCGGGCCCGGTAAGCATCGATCAGTTCTGTATCCAGTGTGCGGGGCTGTTCCATCGCTGCGATGATGGCGCTTTTGGTGACCTCGTTAAAAACCACCCGTTCAACGGGCTTGTCCTTGATCAGACCGCGGTCGCGCAGCAGTTCCAGCACATGCCAGCTGATCGCTTCGCCCTCGCGGTCGGGGTCGGTGGCGAGAATTAGTCCGTCCGCATTTCGCAAGGCGCGCGAGATATCGCTGAGGCGTTTTTCTGAACCGCTGGACACTTGCCACTTCATCGCAAAGCCGTCGTCGGGGTCTACCGAACCATCCTTGCTCGGCAGGTCACACACATGACCGTATGAGGCAAGCACTGTGTAGTCATCACCGAGATAGCGGTTGATGGTTTTGGCTTTTGCGGGTGATTCGACAATAACGAGTTTCATGTGCGGTCCTGCTGGATGGAGAACCGCACATAGTATGGAAAACTCGATTTGTCAAAGCCGCACCTGAAAATCAGTCGGCTTTATCTGTGTCAATGATCCGGCAGATTCGGTTGCCGTGGTGACGGCTGATATGGCCAGCGAGTTCAAGTTCGAGAATGGCGGCAAGCACGGTGGCAACCGGCTCGGCGCACCAGCGCACCACATCATCGATATCGGTTGCTTCGGGGCCAAGTGCCTCCAAAATGCGCGTCCGGCTCTTTTCAATTTCGGCTGGCGTGCCGGGTGGCAGACGTGCCGCGCGCCAGTCTTGCGGGGCTGGCAGGCTGGCTGTGGTCGGCCGGGCAAGACATTCCAGAATGTCGTCAGCATCGCGAACAAGTGTCGCCCCTTCACGGATCAGGTGATTGCAGCCCTGCGCACGCGCATCAAGGGGGGAACCGGGGACAGCCATAACTTCACCGCCGCGTTCACCGGCTTCCCGTGCTGTAATCAGTGACCCTGATCTTTGTGCCGCCTCGACCACCAGTACGCCTTGCGCAAGGCTGGCAATGATCCGGTTGCGGATAGGAAAATGTCGCGGTGTCGGCTGTGTGCCTGGTGGCATCTCTGCCAGCAACAGGCCGGCGTCGATGATGGCGTCCTGCAGATCAGCATTTTCGGGCGGGTAACAGGTATCGATACCGCCTGCAATGACAGCGATGGTGCCGCCGGCAATCGCGCCGTTATGCGCCGCGGCATCAATCCCACGTGCAAGACCGGACACCACAACATACCCTGCTTCGGAAAGCTGTTCGGACAATTTCTGGGCCAGTCTGACCGCATTGATCGAGGCATTGCGGGCACCCACAATGGCAATTGATGGCGATGACAGCAGTGATGTGGTGCCGTGCGTGCTGATTACTGGTGGTGCATCATCGAAGCGGGCCAGCCTGTCCGGATACCCGTCGCCACCCTTGAACAGCAATGTGGCTCCCGCTGCCTCGACCGCGGCTAGTTCCTTTTCAGCCAGAGATTTGCTGGCTGGTTTCAGATCACGGCCACCGCGCCGCGCAAGATCAGGCACCGCCCGCAAGGCTTCAACAGCGCTGCCATAGCGCTGTATCAAAAGGCTGAACGTCATCGGTCCAATGTTTGGTGTACGAATCAGCCGTAGATGGGTGAGTTGTTCATCACGGTTCATATCTGCCTCTATAAAGAAACAGTCTGAAGAAGGTATTAATACTTTGGGATTATCTGAAAGATACTACTTGCCGCCAATGCGTGATTCAGTGCCGGTCAGCAACCTGCCGATATTCTGGTGATGGCGGGCCCAGCTGAGTGCGCTCATCATCATTACCGCCACGGCAATCGGCATATCCATGCCCAGCCAGAAAGCCGTGACACTGCAGCCGAGCGTGGCGACAAGCGCGGCAAGCGACGAGTAACGGGTCACCGCGGCCGTTCCCAGCCACAAAACCGCAAAGGCAAGGCCGAGACGAATGTCGAAGGCTGCAAACACAGCCACATTGGTGGCAATGCCCTTGCCGCCCCGAAATTTCAACCAGACCGGGAAACAATGGCCGACAACGCTTGCCGCGCCGGCTATGGCTATCAGCAAAGGCGACCCGCCAAGCGCGCTGACCATCAGCACAATTGCAGCACCCTTGCCCGCATCGCCAATCAGTGTCAGCGCGGCCAGCAGCTTGTTGCCCGTGCGCAGGACGTTCGTGGCACCGATATTGCCGCTGCCGATTTGCCGGATATCACCCTTGCCGCCAAGGCGGGTCACAATCAGGCCAAAGGGAATGGATCCGGCCAGATAAGCCACAATCAGCACGGTTGCAGGTGACAGGAAGACATCCATCACAATCAGGCCCTGAAGACCGGCGCGCCAGCCACATAGGTGGCGAGGACGCGGCCTTGAACAGGCATCCCCTCAAACGGCGTAATCCGTGAGGATGAGGCGAATGTGCCGCCGCGGATGATATGGCTGCTGTCGGCGTCAAACATCACCAGATCCGCGGCGGTGCCGGGGATCAGCGCGCCGCCGCCCAGATCAAGAATGGTTGACGGCGCAAGACTGAGCAACTCTATCGCGCGCAACAGGTCGAGATGCCCCTGATGTACCAGCGACAGGGTCAGCGCCAGCAGGGTGTCAACGCCCGATGCGCCTGGCTGTGATGGGCCGAATGGCTGGGCCTTCGCATCGCCATCAACCGGCACATGGTCCGAGGCAATGGCGTCGATGGTGCCATCGGCAAGGGCGGCAATGACGGCCTGCCTGTCGTCTTCACTGCGCAGTGGCGGTGACAGCTTGAAGGCGGTGTCATAGGTGCTGACTGCCATCTCGTTCAGCATAAAATAGGGCGGCGCAGTATCGGCGGTAACGGGCAGGCCCTCTGCCTTGGCACGCCGGATCGACTCAATCGCGGCATGTGTTGAGATATGGGCCGCGTGATAGCGCGCGCCGGTCATCCGGATCAGATGCAGATCGCGGTCGATGATGATGGCTTCGGCTTCGGCCGGTGCGCCGATCAGCCCCAGCCTTGTCGATATTTCACCTTCATTCATTTCCCCTGCAGCTGTCAGGTTATGGTCCTCACAATGCTGGATGAATGGCCGGTCAAGCATGGCGGTGTAGGCCAGAAGACGGCGCATCACCAGCGAATCCATTATGCAGCGGGTGCCGTTTGAAAATCCGACAGCACCTGCCTCGGCCATCAATCCCAACTCGGCCATGGCCTTGCCGCGCAGCTTGCGGGTGGCCGCACCGTAAAGGCGCAGTCGTGCCCCGCCGATGCGCGTTGCCCGCAGTGACAGGCTGTCGATCATGCTGGCATCGTCAATGACCGGTTTCGCATTGGGAAGGGCGACAATCGTAGAAATGCCACCTGATGCCGCGGCATGCAGCAGCGTATGCAGATCCTCCAGATGCTCGGCCCCCGGATCGGCGCTCTGCACCCGCATATCGACAAGGCCGGGGGCAAGACATGCGCCTTTGCAATCAACAATCTCGGCACCTTTGCGATGGTCAGCATCGGCATTGCCAGCGCCGGCAGCCGTAATCAGGCCATCCTCGGCCAGCAGATACCCCGCCGCATCAAGCGCCTGTGCCGGGTCCAGAAGGCGGGCATTTGTGAACAGCGTTCGCGTCATGTGCGATCCCCGTTGGCGCTTGCCAGCGCCTCGAGACAGGCCATGCGCGCAGCGACACCAATTTCCACCTGCGTGCGGATCAGGCTTTTTTCGACATCATCAGCAGTGGCGGAATCGATCTCGACACCGCGATTCATCGGCCCGGGATGCATGATCAGCGCATTCGGTGCGGCGCGCATCAGCTTGGTGCGGTCCAGCCCGAACAAGTTGAAATATTCGCGCTGCGAGGGCGTTTCTGTGCCTTCCATACGTTCGGTCTGCAGGCGCAGCATCATCACAATATCTGCACCGCGGATGCCATCTTCCAAATCGGTGAAGACCTCCACCCCCATCATGTCGATAGCGGCCGGCAGCAGCGTGGTCGGGCATACCAGCCGAATTTCCGCGCCCAGAGTGGCCAGCAGATGGATGTTCGATCTGGCAACGCGGCTGTTGGCGATATCCCCGCATATGGCAATTTTCAAGCCCTGGATGCGCCCGACCCGCCGTTTGATTGTCAGCGCGTCCAGCAGCGCCTGCGTGGGGTGCTCGTGGCGTCCGTCACCGGCATTGATCACCGCCGCATCGACATGCTGGCTCAGCAATTTGGCAGCCCCCGAACAATTATGCCGGACGACGAGAATATGCGGGTGCATCGCATTCAGCGTGGTCGCCGTGTCAAGAAGGGTTTCGCCCTTTTTGACGGATGATCCAGCGACATTGATATTCAGAACCGATCCGCCAAGATGCTTTGCGGCCAGCTCGAACGATACGCGGGTACGCGTTGAATTTTCAAAAAACAGATTGATGATCGTGCGGCCGCGCAGCGTTTCGGAAAAGGGCGGCGGCGGCGCGGTATCTGACTGGATCAGGTCGGCAAACATGTCGCCGCGGTCAATCAGCGCCATGATGTCAATCGGTGACAGACCTTCAATGCCAAGAAGATGCCTGTGGGGAAGGGAAACAGGAGACCCTGAACCCGTTTTGCGGGTGGATTCTGGCGTTGCAGCCCCGTCGGGCGCGCCTGTCTGCGACTGACCTGTCATTAAGTCAGGTTATTAACAAGACCGGCTTGATCCGTCCAGCCTTATTGGCACTTGGTAGTTGTTGCCACGTTGCGGCGGCAACGCCTTTGGCTGCTGTCTATTAACCAGTGCAGTTAGTCGTCTTCAGCCGTTCCGTCCAGCCTGTCCAGTGCGGACTGAAGAATCCAGGCGGCGGCCAGCGCGTCGCGGCGTTCGTGCCGCTTTGCACGGGTCATGTCTGCGGCAAGCATGGCGGATTCCACAGCCTGGGTGGACAGCCGTTCATCCATAAAGGCAATGGGTATGTCGCGAAGCCGCAACAGCGCATGGGCAAAATCGCGGGTGGCGTCGCAGCGCGGCCCCTGGCTGCCATCCATGTTCAAGGGCCAGCCAATAATCAGTCCACCCACATTTTCGGCATCGCCGAGTGTGAACATCGAGTCGGCGTCGGCAGTGAATTTATTCCGCCACAGGATCTTCAGCGGGCTGGCCACGGCAAGGTTGCCATCCGAGATGGCGAGACCGATGGTCTTTTTGCCAACATCCAGTCCAAAAAGGCGCTGGCCGGCCAAAAGCGTGGATTTCATGTCGTTAAGCTTGCAGATCGCCATATGCGGTGATAATTCCAACACGTAAATTTCTTTGTAACAGCACAAAGCACAGCGCCATGTCGGTTGACAAGACCACCGTTGCCAAAATCGCGCGGCTCGCCCGCATCAATGTTCCGGAAGAACGGCAGGAACAGCTTGCCAGCGAGCTGAACGGCATCCTCGACTGGATCGCCGAACTCGATCAGGTTGATACAGACAATGTTGAACCGCTGGCCAGCGTTACCGGCCACGGATTGCCACAGCGCGCAGATGCTGTCACTGACGGCAACCGTGTCGATGACGTGCTGGCCAATGTGCCGGAAACGGCAAGTGGCTTTTTTGTTGTGCCGAAGGTGGTTGAATAATGTCAGATATCCTGTCCATGACGGCCGTTGAGGCCCGTGCCGCGCTCGACAAGAAGGCCATTTCGGCTGTCGAGCTTGCCACCACCTATATCGCTGCTGCCGAGGAGACGGCGTCGCTCAACAATTATGTTGCCGTTACGGCCGACCAGGCGCTGTCGATGGCGGCGCAGTCTGACAGGCGAATTGCTGCCGGAGAGGCGGGAATCCTTGAGGGCATTCCGGTGGGGGTGAAGGATTTGTTCTGCACTGCTGGTGTCGCCAGCACTGCCTGTTCGCGCATCCTGCAGGGTTTTACGCCGACCTACGAAAGCACTGTTACCGCCAATCTTTGGCAGGCTGGTGGTGTGATGCTTGGCAAGCTGAACTGTGATGAATTCGCCATGGGATCGGGCAACGAGACAAGTGCCTATGGTCCGGCGATAAGTCCGTGGCAGGGCAGTGACGGCGTTGATCTTGTACCGGGGGGATCGTCCGGCGGGTCGGCATCGGCCGTTGCGGCCCGCTCGGCCCTGATGGCCACCGGCACTGATACGGGCGGGTCAATCCGCCAGCCGGCAGCCTTTTGCGGTGTTGTAGGTCTGAAGCCGACCTATGGCCGCTGTTCGCGCTGGGGCATTGTGGCGTTTGCCAGCTCGCTTGACCAGGCCGGTCCGTTCAGCCGTACGGTTGCGGACAACGCGCTGATGATGCAGGCAATGGCAAGCCATGATCCAAAGGATTCAACTTCGGCTGATGAACCGCTGCCCGATCTGTCGGCGGCGCTTGATGCCGGCATAAAGGGCATGCGGATCGGGGTGCCACGCGAATATGTCATGGATGGCATGGACCCGGAAGTTGTGGCGCTGTGGGAGACCGGGCAAGCATGGCTGCGCGATGCCGGTGCCGAACTGGTCGACATTTCCTTGCCGCATACGAAATATGCGCTTCCGGCCTATTACATCATCGCGCCCGCCGAAGCGTCGTCGAATCTGGCGCGCTATGACGGGGTCCGGTATGGGCTGCGCGTCGACGCGGATTCGCTTGATGACATGTATGGCGCGACCCGCGCCGCCGGGTTTGGTGAAGAGGTGCAACGCCGCATCATGATCGGAACCTATGTGCTGTCGGCCGGATATTATGACGCCTATTA
>NYTO01000134.1 GCA_002683535.1 SAR116 cluster bacterium | reverse complement strand
CCTTCGATCAGGAAGTGGGTAGTGTCGAGGTGGGCGTCATATCGGGTCACAGAGGCCTTAATTGTGGCGATAGCATGCCTCAGGCCAGATTCGTCTTTAATGTCCAAATGCACCGCACCAGCGCGGTTCTTATGCGCCAGCTCGGCGTTCAGCAGTTTGACTGCCAGCGGATAGCCAAGCTTGCCTGCGACGGTGATAACCTGCTCTGCAGTTCCGGTCATGAAGGTGGGAACCGTTACGCCATGATCCGCAAGCAGAGCTTTAGCCACCGCCTCATTTAATATGGTAGCGTCCCTGGCCTGAGCGGCTGGAGCGGGCAATACACGGCTCTTAGTATCAGAGAGAACGTGCGCGCGTAATTGAGGATAGCACGCCGCAGCGCTGATCGCGCAGAGTGTGTCATCCAACCCCTGCAGCGTGACTACCCCTGCATTGGCTAACCGGATCCGCAGATCAGGAGGCAAACCATCGGGCAAGACACTGGCAATGACCACGGGGCATTCCATACGGTTGTTTAGTTGGATCAACCCCTCAAGCGTCGCCCACCACACATTAGCTACCTTCAGTTCGCGCGGCCAATCGACGAAATAGACGAGCAGATCACAACGATCATCCATCAAGATACCCATGCCATTGTCCGACGTATCCGGCGTGGACATCGCTCCCCAGGGCAAGTTCCAGTCGAGCGGGTTCATCAGAGAAACCAGCTCTGGGACGGTATTGCGCAATGCTTTCCGTTGCACTTCTGTGGGCACAGGGAATTCCAACCCGACCTCACGCCCCTTTTCTCCGATTATCGCTGCGTAGCCGCCAGAATTGGCTGCGGCAACAATGCCGTTGCCCTTGGGGGCCTTGGGGCTCCCTAGCAATTTGAGTGCCTCAACCAGCACCTTTGGAGAGCCTACTTCCACAATTGCCAACCGACGGAAAAGGGCTGACCAGATTTCGTTGTCCACGGCCAGGGTGCCGGAATGGCTTTCCGCCAGTTCAGCACTTTTCTGCGTGCCACCAGCCTTCAGCGCTACAAGCGGCACACCCTGTTTCACCGCACGTATAGCGGCGGAGCTAAAGGCGGCGATGTCCACCATCCCTTCAAGGTAAAGCCCGATGGCGCGCACGCGAGGGTCATCTAGCATGGCGTCGATGTAATCGGCCACATTGAGAACTGCTTGATTGCCCATTGAAATGGCATAGCCCAGAGGTAGGGCCTGTTCGACATTGGTGACCGAATAAGCGACATATCCCGACTGGCTGATAAGGGCGACACCATCGCCCGTGACTGGCGAAAACACGCTGTCACCGCCCCAGACGGCTATGCCATCAAACATGTTCATCACGCCCAGGCAGTTCGGGCCAACAAGCGCCAGATCACCCGCCGCTTTGATTAGTCGTGTTTGTAGGGCCGCGCCGTCATCTCCCGTTTCGGCAAATTCACCGACAATGGAGACGGCGCCACCAGCGCCCATAGCGTTGAGCTCAGCCACCACGTCAATGGTGCGTTCCCGCGATACGGCGATCAGGGTCACATCCGGCGGTCCGGGCAGATCGGCAAGGCGGGACACGCATGGGATACCTGCCAGCTCCTTATATTTCGGATGCACCACCCAGATGTCCCCAGCGAAGCCGGATTTTTGGGTGGCGTCGATACAGTGTTCAACCGCCTTACCACCGACAAAAGCAATCTGGCCCGGTTTGAGGACCCGCTTGAGGTTTTCACGACGAGCGCTGGAGGCGGTGTTTTTCATCCTGTAAATTCCATGACCTCAAGGCTCCGGGGGATGCATTTGTCAGGGTCAAAGAACGGTAACGCATGCAAGGTCAGCGGATGCTCATTCCCGTCTCGGCCCTTCACTGTATAGGCGTTGGCCGCCATGGCATCGGGCGTGTCGAAGAGGACATAGCCGACCCCCATGCCCAGGGTTGGCGACAGCTCGAACGCCTTTACACAACCAACCGCTTTGCCGCTTGCCAGGACAGGCGATCCCCATTTGATGTCCCTCGCCTCAGTCGTGAAACCAGTGAACCGAGGACTCCGTTGGGCGGTCTGCAAAGCGTCTCGACCGACGAAATCATGATCGAAATCTACAAACCCCCCTAGACCCAAATCAAACGGCGTTGTGTCCCACCCCATGTCGGTGCCGTAATTCATGATCCCCGCCTCGATCCGGCGCGGGTTCATGGCATAGGTTGACAGGACCTCCATGCCATACGGCCGGCCTGCCGTTATCAGGTGAGACCAAAGCGCCATACCATCGACATGTGGCTCCATGTTATAAACTTCAAAGCCTAGTTCGGCGGTCCATCCCGTACGGCTGATCAGGACCGGCTGACCGCCCATGGTGACCTGACGCGAATGGTAGTATTTGAAATCTTCTGGGGCCCCGCCATCGACGCAGGCGTCCAGTATCTCAAGGCTGGTCGGCCCCTGGATCTGGATCGCCCAGGCCTGTGGATCGCGGATATCCACATCGTAGCCGGATTTCAGAGCCTGAAGCCATGTGAACACGTCACGGTCCGCATGGACATACCAGAACCAGTCTTTAGCCAGCCGGAACACCACACCATCACAGGCAATGCCGCCTCCATCGTGGCACATCAGCCCATAACGACCGCGATCGACGGCCATAGTGCTGACAGGCCGCGTGAACACATAGTCTAGGAACGCCGCCGCATCCGGCCCCCGAATTTCCAACGGGCGTTCGGGCACATCAAAGATACCCGCGCGGGTGCGCAGCACGCGATATTCATCTGCGACGGGCCGATCAAAAATCACAGGGGTCAGCCGCCCTTCGTGATCGCCGTACGCAGTGGTCAGATCCCGCGTCGCCTTGAACCAGGGAGAACGCGTAGCGCTTGAGATGATGGGAAGAACCATTCCGGCCATATCCATGGCTCCGTTTGTTGTTGGTGTTAGTGGGCCAGCCGGGCAAAAGTGCCTCAGCCAGAGGTGACGCAGATTGCCTGTTTCAGGTGGTTATTCGAGCCAAGCTGGTCGACCAGAAAGCCAGCCAAGTCCTCGCGTGGAATGGTTTTGGTGGTAGCCGTGTTGGACGCCAGAACCCGGCCGGTGCCCGGTTTTTCGGACAAGACAGCAGCGCGCACGGCGATCCAATCCAGCCTATCATCGGCAAAGATCTCCTCTTCGCGCGCATGTTCCGCCAGAATGGTTTTCAGCATCGTGCTGAAAAGGATCTTCGAATACCAAGGTATCCGCGTCCAACTGTCGCCGACACCTGCCGCTGACACAAAGACCACGCGTTTGACCCCATGTTCCAGCATCACGTCGCGAATATTTGCAGCGCCCGTGGACAAAGTTACACGATCTTTCAGCCCGACCGGACCAAGACAGACCAAGACAGCGTCCTGTCCGGCCACCGCTTTAGAAACAGCCTGAGCGTCCAGCACGTCGCCTTGGGATTTATGGACACTTTCCTGCGCATAGCGACGCTCGACCGAGCGACCGAAAACCGTAACGTCGTGGTTTGCTGCCACCGCCTTGCGCCAGCAATGTTCGCCGGTCTTACCTGTGGCACCAAACACTATTACTTTCATTTCTATCTCCTTATCTCTTCTCGTCGCATGATATTCAGCAACTATGCGGGCAGTGCGCGACTGAGGATTGTGTCGAGGTCAAGCCCCTTGGGCAGGGTCCCGAATGCGCCGCGATAGCGTGGGGCGAGGCGAGAGGCACAGAAGGCATCGGCAACGGCGCTGTTGCCCTGAGAGGTCAGCAAAGCCCCCTGAAGCGTCAGTGCCATCATCTCGGTGATCATGCGCATACGCCCTTCAATCCCGTCAGAATTGGCCAGTTCATCGCGCAGATCATCGATGGCGCGATCCAGATTGGGGTGATTGCCACGCGCCTGTTCAACCTCGGCCATGAACGCCAGAATGGCCTCGGGCTCGCGCCCAATCGCTCGCAGCACGTCCAGCCCCATGACATTGCCGGACCCTTCCCAGATTGAGTTTAGCGGCGCTTCACGATAGAGCCGGGGCATGATGCTTTCCTCGACATAGCCCGGACCGCCGTGGCATTCGAGCGCTTCGACCACCAAGCTTGGGCAACGCTTGGTGTTCCAGTATTTCGCTACCGCCGTGCCAATGCGGGCCAGCGCTGCTTCTGGTGGGTCATCCATGCTATCCATCGCCTGTGCGACCCGGAGACCAAGCGCAAGCGCTGCCTCAACCTCTATTGCCATATCAGCCAGAACGTTTTGCATCAGGGGCTGCTGGATCAGCCGCTTTTGAAAGGCTGAGCGATGCGTTGTGTGATGCAGCGCCTGAACCAGCGCCTGCCGCATGATCCCTGCTGACGACATGGCGCAATAAAGCCGGTTGCCCGTCACCATCTCGATGATCGTGCGTATGCCGCGGCCTTCGTCGCCCACCATGACACCCCAGGTGTCATGGAATTCCATCTCGGTCGAGGCGTTGGATTTGTTGCCTAGTTTGTCTTTCATCCGCTGAATGAACAGATTGTTACGCGACCCATCGGGCCGCCAGCGCGGGACGAGGAAACAGGAAATGCCCATGCCTTCGGTGTTGGCCAAAACCAGAAATGCATCGCACATCGGGGCCGAACAGAAGAACTTGTGCCCGGTCAACAGGTAGCCCTCTCCGTCAGGCCGGGCCATTGTCGTATTGGCGCGCACATCCGATCCGCCCTGCTTCTCGGTCATGAACATGCCGATCGTTGCACCGGTCTTTTCAGTCACGGGAATGTCTCGTCGATCATACCTAGTCGAAAGGATCCGTGGTACCCATTCATCCGCAATCGCGGGGGCCATGCGCAGGGAGGGCACAACCGAATACGTCATTGCCATCGGGCACATCACACCGCCTTCGGGCTGGCTGAACATATAGGTTAGAACCGACTGGCCCAGATGCCCTGCATTGCCTTCGTTGTGCCAAGCGAAATTGTGGACCTTGTTTGAAACCGCCAGATCCATGAGGTCGTGATAGGCCGGATGAAATTCAACCGCATTGATACGCATGCCATGGCGGTCATATGCCTGCAGTTCTGGCCCATGCCGATTGGCCTGATTTGCCAGCTCAAAAGTATTGTCCAGCCCCGTGAGCCGCCCCACATCTGCCAGATGATCCGTGTGACCTGCGCCACCCTGTTGCAATGTCCAATGGCGCAAAGCGCGGTCATCCCCCCACAGGTCCTGATCGCCCATGTGTGGTGGCATGTTGAAGACCTCATGGGTCGGCAAATGCGTAATCGGATCGCGTGGTGTCATGATGTCTCTCCCTGCAGTGAGACTAGATGCCCAAACCATCCTGCGGCAAACCCAATTTCTTGATCTCTGTGTTCAACTCAATTAAACAGAATTATGCGATTTCGTTCTTTTGACAGCCTCAACGTCTTCCGTACCGTTTCCGAGCTAATGAGCTTCACAGCGGCGGGCGAAGCCTTGAACATGTCCAAGAGTGCGGTGAGTTATCAGATCGCGAAGCTTGAGGACCAATTGGGCCTGCGCCTCTTCGAACGACGTCACACACATATTTACCTGACAGCGGAAGGCGAACAACTGCGCGGTGCGGCAAAGCACCACTTGGGGCGGATTGAAACGGTGATACGTGAGATCAAGGCACCCTCTGAACAACCACTTTGCGTAGGCGCCCATAGCTGGCTTATCTCCCAGTGGCTCAGCCCGCGACTATCCAGCTTTTCCCGCGCTAACCCTGATATTTCGCTGAAGGTTGAGCCGATCAACACCAAGACCGATCTGCAAAACCACGCCCTCGATCTATCGATCTTCTGGTGCGACCCCTCGGTCGAAGACATGGAAGTTGAAATTCTTCTCAACTCCAACACCCGGCCGTTGGCTAGCCCAGACACCGCTGCCCGTGTTGAAGCGCTTGGTATTGAAAACGCTATTCAGGAAATCCCGCTCCTGCCGGATGCCTCCGGTATGGCCGCCTGGCGCGACTGGCATGCTCTAGCGGGACTGACATTTGCGCCGAAAAAGAACGCACTTGCGTTGCCGGACGCCAACACCCGCCTTCAGGCGATCATCGCCGGAAATGGATTGGGCATGCAAGACGAGTTAGCGGAGCCAGAGATAGAAAGCGGGCGGCTTGTGTGGCTGTCAGACATTGCCATTTCCAACTTCGCCTATTGTATCGTGCAGCCAGCAAAGCCTACCGCGTCACCTGCAACCGAATTGTTCAAGGTTTGGATAACAACACAGGGGAAATGACAGCAACCTTAATATCCTTCGAACGCAGTTGACTATTGGCGGCAATATTTCAAAAAAATCAGAATACAACGGTGGGCTCTGATGGGCCTAGGTATCTTTATTGTGATGCTTATTTCTGGTTTCTCTTGCAGGGTTTGGAGTATTGGCCAAACCCTAACAAAAATCGTTTCCCACTGTTTCCACCTTTCCATCACCCGCCCTAGGTCCGAGGCACGACCACCCCGAACCTACGCCGCACCCCTTGACCCAAATCGATCCAGATCTAGCAATCAGCCCCAGCAACCCCGGTCAGCGTCCACGAGGCGGGAGCCACTAAGCTTGAACCTCGAGACGCTGTCCTCGATCCACGGCTTAAGGTCCGTGGGTCACGGAGCTTGGTGCTGGGACCGTGGCCCTCGGACAAGGGTTCAGGGTTCAGGCAAGGTTGCAGGTAAGGTTTTGACAGTTGACCTGCAGGGGCTGTTTTCTAAGCTATTGATATATATTTATTTAGTCACTGGGTGGTGCTTGTAGGAGGCGTCGAACCTCCGCCCCCGGGCGCCATTTTTCCAAGATCCAAGATCCAAGATCCAAGATCCAAGATCCGTGGGCCGTGGTTCAAGTGACTGTTTCCACGGATCACGATTCTTTGACCTTGGCCGCTAGCTTTTTCATCCACCCATGCATGACAGTGAGGCTGTGACCCTTGCCATATTG
>NYTO01000133.1 GCA_002683535.1 SAR116 cluster bacterium | reverse complement strand
CGAGGTTACAGAAACGGCACGTGGAAATTAACCAGCAAGGACCAGACCGCCAAGGACCAGACCGCCAAGGACCAGACTGGCGGTCGCATTACAAACACAGGTCATTCAAGGATTGCAGACCAGATGGAAGTAACAGGCAACACCAGATTTATCGCACGCGATGATTCGCGCCGGCTGATCCGTGTGTCCGGTGCCGATGCCACCGATTTTCTGCAATCGCTGATCACAGCCAATGTCGAGACCCTGCCGGGTGATACCGCACGCGCCAGCGCCCTGTTGACCCCGCAAGGCCGTGTCCTTGTGGATTTTCTGGTCAGCCGCACCGATGACGGGTTCATGATCGAATGCGATGCGGAACAGGCAGAAGAATTATACACCCGGCTTCGCCGGTATCGTCTGCGTCGCCCGGTTGATCTGGCACATGAAACAGGCTTTTCAGTCTGGATACTCTGGGAGATCACAACTCCTCCCGACAACCCGCCCGCCACACTGCCGGCCGGGGCCCTGCGCGACAGTCGGCACCCCGATCTTGGCTGGCGTCTGCTGGCACCTGCAGACGCAACTGCCAATGCACAAGGCAGCGATACTGAACCGGCGTCGCTCGATATGTGGCATGCGGTGCGCATCGCCGCCGCTATACCGCAAGGGCCGGTCGATCTGATCCCCGAACGCGCGCTGATGCTGGAAGCCGGGCTTGACCGGCTTGGCGCTGTGGATTTTGAAAAGGGATGTTATGTCGGTCAGGAGGTGACGGCGCGTACGCATTATCGCGGGCTGGTCAAACGCCGCCTTGCACCCTTTATTCTTGCTGATACCGCCGCCACACCCGGGGCAGCGATTACCGATGACGGCAAATCGCTTGGCACCGTTCTCAGCACTGCCAGCACCGGTACCGGCAATGCCGACCCGGGCAATGCCGGTACGGGCAGCATCTGCCTTGCCGCCATGAAACTGTCCGATCTGCACCGGCTTCAGGCCGGTGATGGATCGGTTCAGATTGACGGCGCACCGGCCATGCTGTCACTGCCGGACTGGATGATGCCTTTACCAAAACTGGCGCGTACCGATAGCGCCTGAAGGGTGATCAGCCAGCAACCAGTCACGACGGGTCACGAAACAGGGCATCTGCCGCCGCATTTACACTGCCTTTATCAGCGATGATTGCTTCCACGCGCGCAATCTCGGCGCGCATCCTGTCGATATAGGCCTGCAAATCCGCTACATTCCAGCGTTCCATTTCGGCGGCAGTGCTGGCCGGTTTCATTGCATCCAGTTCTTCATCCATGCGTATCCTCCATTTTGCCCATCTGCACATCTTCAGTCCGCATACGCGCAAAGGGCTTTGCATTCGGCGTGCGGTGACAGTATAACAAGGCGTTTCCCGTTAGTTAAACGCGAGAGTGCGCCGGCCTGACAAAGGCCGTGACGCAGAAAGCAGGTAATGATGACACAGCTATTGATGCCAAAGGCGACGGCCGTATGGCTGATTGACAACACGGCACTGTCCTTTGACCAGATTGCGGATTTCTGCAACCTGCACCCGCTTGAGGTGCAGTCAATCGCTGATGGTGAGACCGGTATCGGTATTCAGGGCTATGACCCGGTACTGAACGGTCAGCTGACCCGCGCGGTGATCGAGGCATGCGAATCAGATCCCAGTGGCCGGCTGAAACTTGCCGAATCCGATCTGCCAACACCAAACCGCCGCACCAAGGGTCCGCGCTATGTTCCGGTTGCCCGTCGCGGTGACAAGCCTGACGGCATCGCCTGGCTGGTCAAGCATCATCCTGAACTGAAAGATGCGCAGATCGTCAAGCTGATCGGCACGACCAAGGAAACCATCACAAAAATCCGTGAGCGCACACACTGGAATATCAGCAATATTTCAGCCAAGCATCCGGCGATGCTGGGGCTGTGCAAGCAGACGGACCTCGACGCCGCCATCGAAAAGGCCGGCGGCACCCCGCATGTTGAAGAACAGGTGCAGGATATCAGCGAGCTGCCATAGGTGCAGCAACGCCAGAGGGACAGGAAGGAAGAGGAACCGGATCAGTGGGTGACGCTGACATCAGGGAACAGCAGCAGCTTCGGGCGCGGCTGAGTGAACTGGAAAGCGAACATCGTGATCTTGACGATGTCATTGACCAGCTGGGAAATGACACGCCGTTTGACCAGCTGCAGTTGCAGCGCCTTAAAAAGCGCAAACTGGGTCTGAAGGACGAGATAAAGTTGATCCGGAGCCGCATTCTTCCCGACATAATCGCCTGACGCGCTGCCCCGACATTCGCACAACACATCGAAAGCATCGTTAAGCAAGAGTTCGAATCATGACCACACCGCAAGCACCTGTTGTGATCTGCATGGGCAGCCAGTCTGACTGGGACACCATGCAGGAAGCGGCAACGATTCTTGAAGAACTCGGCATCGGTTTCGAATCGCGCATCATTTCTGCGCATCGCACCCCCGGCCGGCTGTCAGACTTTGCAGGCACGGCGGCGGCTGACGGGGTGAAAGTGATCATTGCCGGGGCGGGCGGCGCTGCACATCTGCCCGGCATGCTGGCGGCCAATACGCGCCTGCCCGTGCTGGGGGTGCCGGTCGAGTCCAAATCGCTGAAGGGTATGGATTCACTGCTGTCCATTGTGCAGATGCCCGGCGGAGTGCCGGTCGGCACATTGGCAATCGGCAAGCCCGGCGCAAAGAATGCCGGTCTTATGGCCGCACAGATTCTGGCGCTTGATGAATGTGATATCGCGGCCCGTCTGGACAGCTGGCGTGAAGCCCAGACGCTGTCGGTTGCCGAAACACCCTCATGACGACGGCCCGTTGCATCGGCATCCTGGGCAGTGGCCAGTTGGGCCGCATGCTGGCAATTGCCGCCGCGCAGCTTGGCCTCGACACCCACATCTATGCACCAGACGCCGCGGCAAGCCCGGCCGCGGCAGTCGCCAGCCGCTGGACAGAAGCTGCCTATGATGATCTGGCAGCGCTGAATGACTTTGCGGCCAGCGTCGACGTGGTGACCAGCGAATTTGAAAATGTCCCGGCCGGGGTCATGGAACAGATTGCTGTCCATTGCCCGGCAAGCCCGGGTGAAGCGGCCTTGCGCACCGCGCAGCATCGTGTTGCAGAAAAGACGCTGGCAGCGCGCCTTGGTATCGGCACACCGCGGTTCTGGCCTGTTACATCGGCCGCCGGGCTCCGCTCCGCACTGGCAGAACTGGGTGGGGACGGTATTTTGAAGACATGCCGTCTTGGCTATGATGGCAAGGGACAGCGGCGGGTGGCCAGCGGTGAAGATGCCAGTGAAATTTTTGGCAGCTTTGGCAGCGATGATGCAATTCTGGAAGAGAAGATCGATTTCGCGTTTGAGATCAGCTGCCTTGTTGCCCGCACGCAAGATGGCCGGGTCGCACATTTTCCGGTCAGCCAGAACAGCCATGAAAACGGCATTCTGGCGCGCACTGTTGCCCCCGCCAACATCCCCTCATCGCTGGCAGATCAGGCCCGGCAGGCCACCGCCGCCATTGCCGACGAATTGAATCTTTTCGGGGTACTGGCCGTTGAATTCTTTGTGACCAGCGACGGCACACTGCTGTTCAACGAAATGGCGCCGCGGCCCCATAATTCATTCCACTGGACAATCGAAGGCTGTGCCAGCAGCCAGTTTATCCAGCTTGCACGGGTGCTGGCCGGTCTCGGATGTGGGGATACATCCGCCTATGGGCGCTGGCAAATGGACAATCTGCTTGGCCAGCATATGCAGCAGGTCCCGGATCTGCTGGCAAGTGACGGCGTGCATCTGCATCTGTATGGCAAGCCAGACGCGCGCACCAACCGGAAAATGGGACACGCCACGCGCCAGCTGTCGGAATCCTGACTTTCGATACCACAAGCCTTAAGCAAGTGAATTCAGGGCCAGCTGTCACCAAGTGATGTGAGATCGAACGGTGTGGCCTGATACAGATCATTGATCCAGTTGCTGAGCAGCAAGAACGCATAAGGCCGCCAGAAATTGACCGGCGTTGCCGACGGATCATTGTTGGGGAAATAGTCTTGCGGCATGGCGGTGGCCAGCCCTGCTTTCTGATCCCGCCAATATTCGTTGGCCAGCGTATCGGCGTCATATTCCAGATGGTTCAACACAAAAAGATCACCGCTATGCGGATGGCGCGCCATGCCAATTCCGCATTCCGCACTTTCGGCAAGCACCTCGATCCCCACCGTTTCCAGATCGGCCCGGCGATTTTCGGTATAGCGTGATACGGGCATCGGAAAGGTATCCGTAAAGCCGCGCAGCAACCGCCCGCTGTTATGGATCAGGCTGTGGCGGAAAATGCCAAAGAGTTTTTCACCACAATCATGCTTCTCAACCCCGTGCAAATGATAGAGCAGCGCCTGCGCCCCCCAGCAAATGCCAAGTCGGCGGAAACAATGTGTCCGCGACCACTCCATGATCTGCGTGAGTTCATCCCAGTAAGCCACATCTGAAAAGGGCAGCCGTTCAACCGGTGCACCAGTGACGATCAGCGCATCAAAATAATCGTCCTGCACATCTTCAAGCTGGCGATAAAAGCGCCGCAGATAGCCCTGCTCGGTATGCCGCGGTGTATAGCTTGCCGTCGTCATAAGAATCATTTCGATCTGCAGGGGCGAATTGCCAAACAGTCGGGCAAACTGGATCTCGGTATCCTGCTTCTTCGGCATCAGATTCAGCAACAGCAGCTTCAACGGCCGGATATCCTGACGAACCGCTTGCTTGTCAGACATCACATCAACCTGCTCCTGTTGCAGGTCGTCGAGCGCTGGCAGATTGTCTGGCACCTTGATCGGCATATCGTGTTCGGTACTTTCCGGATTGCAGTCATTCGATGGCGGAAGCGGTTATAGCCTATCCGCCGGCAAATGCCACCTGTTTGGACGGGCAGCCCACAAGGCACGCCCTATCACGGCGAAGGCACAGCTTGCATCGGCGAAGAGATAGAGGGCCGTTATGCCGGATTTCAGCGGCGCGCACGACGGCTGGCAGCCCCGAACACCCCTTCGGCAAACCGGCGCCCACCTTCCATGATGCCGCGCATCGGCGCGATGGCTTTTGGTATCTTCGCCACATCACCAAGCCGACGATCAAGGAAGCTTTCAATATTCGCCGGATCGCCGCTGGTATCAGCCAGCCATGCAAGCAGGGTCGAACTGTAAACAGCCGCCAGCGTGGCCCGCTTGGTATAAAAGGAAAAGTCGGTGTCCTGCTGCCCGGCAGCGCGCCACATGGTGTCCACGGTGGCATAAAGCGCGCGCGCCGATACCAGCGCATTGGCAGGAAGCGCCAGCATGGCCAGCGCCCGCCGCACGGCTTCTTTATGCAGCGCAGCCTGATCCAGACGAATCAGAATCAGCTCCCGGATCATCAAATGTACGCGATCAGGCCTGTCAGCCATCGCTTCAAACGCCTCGACCATCGAAATATCGGCAAGCTGAGAATGCAGCAGAATGGCGTCCAACGCCCCGCCGGGGAACAGGCGCGCAACGTCGTCGGGCGAAACGCCTGCATCGGCCGCACCAGCTTTCAGCGCGGCATCGCTCCACCCGTCGAACGGAATATGGATCAGCGCTGCTTCGACGACAGCGGCAGCATCCGGATCGGGCGTGTTGTACATGTCCCCGTCTTTATTGGATTTTTTATTGAAATCGGTCATATCTGCGTCCACATTCTGGCCAGTTCTGCCGTCCGACAAAGCGATCGAGGAAAAGTCGTTTGTCGGCTCTTCGGGCCTGATGATATCTTGTTATGGTCGATCAGATTTCCCCCTTTAATGAAGATATGACCAAATCCACGCCGAAAGCCAGTACCAAGCAGTAAGGTGCGTCAATTTTTTCCTGTGCGCCGCATCTTTACAGACCAGCTTTCATCATGCTAAAACCCCGCCCTGTTGAAGATTTGGCGCCCTTGCGGCGCGCGGTTTCTTAATCCTGCAGCCGTATTTGCAAAAAGGAAGTGACACACCGTGTACGTAACCGTACGAGACAACAATGTTGATCAGGCGCTTCGCGTCCTGAAGAAAAAGCTGCAGCGCGAAGGCGTCTTCCGTGAAATGAAGAACCGTCGCGCTTACGAAAAGCCATCCGAGCGTCGCGCACGTGAAGCTGCCGAATCGACCCGCCGGGTCCGCAAGCTGATGCGCAAGCGCATGGAGCGTGAGGGCTATTAGG
>NYTO01000132.1 GCA_002683535.1 SAR116 cluster bacterium | reverse complement strand
TGGGTGTTGGCGCGTTCAACAGCGCGCGGCGACAGAATGATCACGCCATGACCACCCTCACCGCCAAGCGACTTCTGGAAACTGAAGGTGGTGACATCCAGCTTGTCCCACGGCAGGTGCATCGCAAAACAGGCCGACGTGGCATCACAGATCGTAAGACCAGCCCGGTCATCGGCAATCCAGTTGCCATCCGGCACACGCACGCCTGATGCAGTGCCATTCCATGTAAAGACCACATCATGATCGAAATTCACCTGCGACAGGTGGGGCAAGGCACCGTATCCAGCCTCATGCCGCACCAGCGGTTCAATTTTCAGCTGATTGGCAGCATCGGTGATCCAGCCCTTGCCAAAGGCCTCCCAGCCCAGAACATCAACGCCGCGCGGCCCCAGCAGTGACCACATCGCCATCTCGACCGCACCGGTATCCGATGCCGGCACGATGCCGACGATATAGTCATCGGGCAAGGCCAGCACCCGGTGAATACGGGCGATGCAATCCTGAAGTCTTGATTTTGGGTGGGGGGCGCGGTGAGACCTGCCAAGCGAGGCCGTATCGAGTGCGTCCGGGGTCCATCCCGGTCGTTTCCGGGTCGGTCCAGTGGAAAACAGCGGCGATGCCGGCTTGGTTACCGGCTTGGCAAAAGCAGACCCGTGCGTCGGGTTCCCGCGTGTCGCATTCATAGCGCCCTCGTCAGTCATGTGGCCACCCGTTGGGGGGTGACGGCCCACGCAGAACATGGCCGACAGGGTATCGCGCCGTCAACCCGGCAAATGGCTAAGATGCAGAAAATATTTACTATAAATTAACCAATTGTAATCAGGCGCTTTTTTTAGCCTCATCTTGAAGAAGCAAAATTATTTCATCCATTTTGCGCTGCAACAGCTCTTCAGTATCAGCTTCAACCATCACCCGCACCAGCGGTTCGGTGCCCGACGGGCGCACCAGAATGCGGCCCGCATCACCCAGGTCGGCCCCGATCCCGGCCAGCGCATCGCGGATCACCGGCCGGTCCAGAATTGCCCCGTCCATGTCACGCAGATTTTCCAGCCGCTGGCATTTTGGCGTGAACATGTGGAATGTCTCGCTGGCAGGGTTTGGCGCGCGCGACAGGATATGCAGCATCTGCAAGGCTGCAATCAGGCCGTCACCACTGGGACATAATGATGTCATCAGGATATGGCCTGAAGATTCGCCACCAAGATTCATCCCGCCGGCCCGCATCATCTCCAGCACATAGCGGTCGCCGACGCGGGCGCGATGCAGCTTCAGCCCCTGATCCGCAAGGCACGTCTCAATACCGCCATTGGTCATCACCGTGCCGACAACACCGTCGCCAAGCAGGCTGCCACCATCATGCATTGAGCTGGCCAGACAGGCCAGCAACTGATCGCCATTTATGATGCGGCCATTCTCGTCAGACGCAATCAGCCGGTCGGCATCGCCATCCAGCGCAATCCCCGCATCCGCCCCGTGCGCCACAACGGCAGCGGCCATCACTTCAGGATGTACCGCACCGCAACCTTCATTGATGTTGAAACCGTCCGGGTCAGCCGCCAGCGGTATCACCTCGGCACCAAGATCGTTCAGCGTGTCCGGCGCGGTACGATAGGCAGCACCATTGGCGCAATCGACCACCACCTTTATCCCGTCAAAGCGCACCTGCGGGTCCAGGGTCGATTTGGCAAATTCCACATAGCGCCCCACCGAATCCAGCATCCGGCTGGCCCGTCCCAGATCGGTCGGCTCGGACAGGGCGATGGACCCCGCAGCAAGCGTCGAAATACCGTCCTCGATCTCGTCTGCCAGCTTTGATCCGTCCGGTCCGAACAGCTTTATGCCATTATCGTGAAACGGGTTGTGACTGGCTGAAATCATCACCCCGAGATCGGCACGCAGTGACTGTGTCAGATAGGACACGCCGGCCGTTGGCATCGGGCCCAGCAGGCGGCAATCCATACCGATCGAGGTGAATCCGGCCACCAGCGCCGCCTCGACCATATAGCCCGACACGCGCGTGTCCTTGCCAATCACCACAAGGGGACGGCCCGTCCGTTCCTTGTTGCTATTGATGAACCAGCGTCCGGATGCCAGTGCCAGCCGGACAATGGCCTCAGCCGTCATCGGGCCGGTATTGATCCGTGCCCGCACCCCGTCGGTTCCAAACATTCCCGCCATGCCTAGTGCCCTTTATCAGGTGAACATGCTCTGGCAAACAGCGACGCGCACCAGACAAATCTATAGATACGGTCAGCGCCAGATCGGCACAAGCCGCGACAGAGGCTTATCCCGCATTTTACCCCTTCAGACCAGTATACACCGTATCAGGCCACCGCGCACAAAGGGCTAGTATGTTTCAGCCAGCGCCATCTCAACCGCCACTGCCTGCGCCGTTTCGGCCACATCATGCACACGCAGCATCTGCGCCCCCTGACGCAATGCCGCCATGCCCAGTGCCAGTGATCCCGGCAGGCGATGATCGGCACCCTCACCGGCAGACATCTTGGCAATACTGGATTTGCGGCTGGCCCCGATCAGGATCGGCACACCCAGCACATGCAGCATCGAGACCCAGTTGATCAGCTGCAGATTATGCATAACCGACTTGCCAAACCCATAGCCCGGATCAACGGCCAGCATGGCCCGCGGGATGCCGGCCGCTTCGGCAGCGGCAATCCGGTCTTCAAGAAAGGTCAGGATTTCCACCGGCGCAAACCCGTATTGCGGATCATCCTGCATGGTATCGGGTGTCCCCTGCATATGCATGATGATCACCGGCACCTGCGCGGCGGCGGCAGCTTGCAGCGCGCCATCTCCGCGCAATCCGCCAACATCATTGATCACAGCCGCACCGCCGGCAACCGCACGTGTCATCACCTCTGCATGGCGCGTATCAATCGACAGAACCGCATCACCGCCACGCAGCCCGGCCAATACCGGCAGTACGCGCGCCAGTTCCTGATTTCGGGTCACCGGTTCAGCGCCAGGGCGGGTGGATTCCCCGCCGATATCAATGATTGTCGCACCGGCCTCACACATGGTGCGCCCTGCCGCAATGGCCCGGGCGGGGGCGTTATGCCGGCCCCCATCGGAAAAACTGTCCGGTGTCACATTCAGGATGCCCATCAACTGCGGACGGTCCATCGGCAGACCGCAGAAATCGCCGCGCGGGGCCAGCAGCCGGTCCAGCATGCCGGACGCTGTGTTTGGATCATCTGACGACGCCACAAGCGCATCAGGTGCCATACGGCAGACTGTATAGCTGCCTGTATCCTGACGCTGCACGACATCCAGTTCAGAAAACCGGGTCCAGCCACCTGCGAGGCGGTGCACACCCGATGGCACAATGACAGGCCGCAGCCATGTCGGAACGGCAAAAGGCGGCACACGCGGTGCCGCCTCCTGTTCTGGTCGTTCGCCAGTCATCCCGGTCAGGCAGGCTCGCTGCCCGGATTTTTGGGCCTGTTGGACCCCGGGATCGACGCGCGCTTGCGTTTGGTTCGCGGTGTATCCACCTCATCCGCAGGGTCTGGCCGTGACAGGGTTCCCCCTTCAACGATGATGCGGATTTCATCACCATTCAGTGTTTCATATTCCAGCAGGCCCTGTGCAAGCCGTTCCAGCTCGTTGCTGTTCTTCTTCAGAATTTTGGTTGCGTGGGTGTAGGCCTCATCGACAATCCGGCGAATTTCGCTGTCGATGATCGATGCAGTGGCATCAGCAACATTCTTCTGCTGCGACACTGACCGGCCAAGGAACACTTCCTGCTCGTCAGCATTATAGGCCAGAAAGCCCAGCTTGTCGGACATGCCCCATTCCGTCACCATCCGGCGCGCCATGTCGGTTGCCATACGGATATCGGATGATGCTCCGGTTGTAACCCGCTCTTCGCCAAAGATCAGCTCTTCGGCAATACGACCGCCGCAAGCCACCCGCAGATCGGCATAGATCTGTTCACGGGCAAGCGAAATACGGTCACCCTCGGGCAGCCGCATCACCATGCCAAGGGCACGGCCACGCGGAATGATGGTCGCCTTGTGGATCGGGTCAGATGCCGGACAATGAAGGGCCACAACCGCATGACCTGCCTCATGATAGGCTGTCAGGCGCTTTTCATCATCGGTCATCACCATGGACCGGCGCTCCGACCCCAGCATGACCTTGTCCTTGGCCTCTTCGAATTCTGCCATAGACACGGTGCGGCGGCCCTTGCGGGCAGCCAGAAGCGCGGCTTCATTCACCAGGTTGGCAAGGTCAGCGCCAGAGAAACCGGGCGTGCCACGGGCAATGACGCGTGGCTCCACACCTTCGGCAAGCGGCGTCTTGCGCATATGCACTTTCAGGATTTTTTCCCGGCCGACCACATCCGGATTCGGGACCACAACCTGCCGGTCAAAACGACCGGGGCGCAGCAATGCCGGATCCAGAACATCAGGACGGTTGGTGGCAGCGATCAGGATCACGCCTTCATTTGCTTCAAAGCCGTCCATCTCGACAAGCATCTGGTTCAATGTCTGCTCGCGTTCATCATTGCCGCCGCCAAGACCGGCACCACGGTGGCGGCCAACAGCGTCAATCTCGTCAATAAAGATGATGCAAGGGGCGTTTTTCTTGCCCTGCTCGAACATGTCACGAACACGGCTGGCACCAACACCGACAAACATCTCGACAAAATCAGAGCCCGAAATGGTGAAGAAGGGCACGTTGGCTTCGCCCGCGATGGCCTTGGCCAGCAGCGTTTTACCGGTGCCGGGCGGTCCGACAAGCAGAACGCCCTTTGGAATCTTGCCACCAAGACGCTGGAACTTGCCGGGGTCTTTCAGAAATTCGACAACTTCCTCAAGTTCAGTCTTCGCCTCGTCGATACCGGCGACGTCTTCAAAGGTGACACGCCCCTGATGCTCGGTCAGCAGCTTGGCGCGCGACTTGCCAAATCCCATGGCCCCGCGCGACCCGCCCTGCATCTGGCGCATGAAAAAGACCCAGATGCCGATGAACAGCAACATCGGGAACCATGACAGCAAAATCGAAAAGAATGACGGCATGCCGCTGTCTTCCGGGCTGGCGATGATGCGCACGTCATTGGCATCAAGGACCGCGACCACATCGGTGCCTTCCGGCATGACCGACGTGATGATGCGCCCGTTCTTCGCGGTGCCTTTCAGATTACGTCCTTCGATAACCACCTCGACAACCTGTTGCCCCTCGACCTCGGCAATGAAGTCGGAATAGGCCAGCTGGCTTCCCGGTGTGGAAGAGGATGATCCCTGGAACAGGTTGAACAGCGCCAGCAGCGCCGCGCCGAAAACCAGCCAGATGATGATGTTGCGTCCCAGGTTGTTCACTGTTTTATCAATCCTTCAGACTAGTGGTCCCATAGAACGGCCAGATGCCGCCAGCGGGACTGTATTATGTGCCGGGGTTCTGTCGGTACCGGCGCCTTGATTACGCGTGACGCCTGCTTTTGGCAACACACAGCTGTTTGTTGACCTTGCCAGAACCCGGTTCCCCGCACCCGCGGCAAATGGCAGAAAAACCGCCCAAGCCGCATGGCTGGTGGCAGGTTTACCGACCCCCACTCCTAAGTGGGGGTAAACCGGTGTGCCGTCAAGGCTTTCAACCACCGGCAAAGGTGCGCGAACCGCCGCAGACAGTCCCTGCCAGCC
>NYTO01000131.1 GCA_002683535.1 SAR116 cluster bacterium | reverse complement strand
TCACGCCCGTCAGTTACCACTTCAGCCCGCGCCCGCATGATCACCGAACCGCGCCCCGTTGTGTAGGCGTCACGGATACCCGCCCGTCCCATGATCAACGCGCCAGTAGGAAAATCCGGGCCCGGCACGATCTCGAGCAATTCCTCGATTTCAATAGCCGGGTTGCGAATATAGGCTTCGCATGCAGCAATCACCTCGGCCGGATTATGCGGCGGGATGTTGGTGGCCATGCCCACGGCAATACCGTTGGCACCATTCACCAGCAGATTTGGATATTCAGCCGGCAGCACCAGCGGTTCAAGCTGCGTTTCATCGTAGTTCGCACCGAATTCGACAGTTTCCTTGTCGATGTCGCGCAACAGGCTTTCGGCAGCGCGCGCCAATCGGGATTCGGTATATCGCATCGCGGCCGGCGGATCGCCATCAACCGACCCGAAATTTCCCTGCCCGTCAACCAGCGGCAGTCGCATCGAGAAATGCTGTGCCATCCGGACCATGGCCTCATAAATCGAGCTGTCGCCATGCGGGTGATAGTTACCCATCACGTCACCGACGATACGGGCCGATTTACGGGGCGGTTTCGACCAGTCGTAATTGCCTTCCATCATCGCATAGAGGATGCGGCGATGCACCGGCTTCAGCCCGTCACGCACATCAGGCAGCGCCCGCGAAACAATCACGCTCATCGCGTAATCGAGATAGGATTTCCGCATTTCCTCGGAAATCGAGATGGTGGGGCTGGACGGTTGGGTCGAGGTTGGAACGGTGTCAGTCAAGACAGTCTCTTCATGCGGTTATGCAGCTGTGCGGTCAATCGCAGGGTATATCTGCAGACCACCACAACATCTATACCACAAAGCCTGCAAAAACCCCAAAATATTGTTGTTTTGTGAAATAAAAAACCGGCGCCCGAAACATGTTCGGGAACCGGTTTAATGTTCCATTCAACTTATTGAATCAAAACGGAATATCATCATCTATATTATCACCGCCATGCATAGGTGGCGGTGTTGCTGGCGCTGCGGCCGCCGCTGGCGCTGTTGCGCCGGCCCCGCCGCCAAATCCACCACCGCCGGCACTGTCGGAATAGCTGTCCCCATAGCCGCCGCCAGAGCTGTCTCCCCGGCCGCCAAGCAATGTCAGTTCACCGCGATAACGCTGCAACACCACTTCGGTGGTATATTTCTCAACGCCCTGCTGATCGGTCCATTTGCGAGTCTGCAACTGGCCTTCGAGATAGACGCTGGATCCCTTGCGCAGATATTGCTCTGCCACCCGGCCCAGATTCTCGTTGAAGATCACCACACGGTGCCATTCTGTACGCTCACGCGGTTCGCCGGTATTGCGATCCTTCCAGCGTTCTGATGTAGCGATTGACAGCTGCACGATCTTGGCGCCGTCCTGGGTGTTTCTGATTTCTGGATCTCGTCCGAGATTACCCACCAGAGTCACCTTGTTCACGCTGCCTGCCATGGCTGTCTGCCTCCCTTGCACGGATTTTGTGGAAAAATGCCAAAAAAGCTTTGGTAAGGTCTTTAGATTACCCGCCCGGATACACATGTGACAAGCATCGATTTGCCCTGCCGGGCATCCATTTGCCCTCTCGGGCGCACCCTTTGGCGGGCTGATTTAGCTGGTCGCTGTGTGTCCTTCAGATTATGATCGCGCCATGCCAAACGAGACAAAAAAACGCCCCAATGCTGACCGTCGGCACGCCGAAAGTTCAGCTGTTCCAACCACAAGCGCTGATATTCACCCGCCAGCCAGCCAGACCGTAGAGGCACGCGCTGAACCGCGACTGATATCGGTGCGCGGGGCGCGTGAACACAATCTGAACGATGTCAGCATCGATTTGCCACGGGACAAGCTTGTCGTTCTGACCGGACTGTCAGGATCGGGCAAATCCTCACTTGCCTTTGACACAATCTATGCCGAAGGGCAGCGCAGATATGTCGAATCGCTGTCTGCCTATGCCCGCCAGTTTCTGGAAATGATGCAAAAGCCCGATGTCGACTTGATCGAGGGTCTGTCACCGGCAATTTCAATCGAACAGAAAACCACGTCCCGCAACCCGCGGTCCACAGTTGGCACCGTCACCGAGATCTATGACTATATGCGGCTGTTGTGGGCGCGGGTCGGCATCCCCTACTCGCCCGCAACCGGTCTGCCGATCAAAAGCCAGACTGTCAGCCAGATGGTTGATATTCTGATGGGGATGGAAGATGACACGCGCCTGTATCTGCTGGCCCCGGTGGTGCGTGGACGCAAGGGTGAATACCGCAAGGAGCTTGCCGAATATCACCGCAAGGGCTTTAGCCGTGTGCGGATCGATGGCGAAATTTATGACCTTGATGCGACCCCTGCCCTCGACAAGAAACGCAAGCACGACATCGAGGTGGTTGTTGACCGGCTGGTGATTCGCGGCGATGCCGACGAGCTGGCCACCCGCCTTGCCGATTCGCTGGAAACAGCGCTGGCCCTGACCGACGGGCTTGCCTTTGCGGATAACGCAGATGATGGCAAGCGCACCGTCTTTTCGGCCAACTTCGCCTGCCCCGTATCCGGCTTTACCATTGATGAAATCGAGCCGCGCCTGTTTTCCTTCAACAACCCGTTTGGTGCCTGTCCGACCTGTGACGGGCTGGGGGTCAGCAGTCATTTTGATGAACAGCTTGTGGTGCCCGACACGCGGACAACTTTGCGCGGCGGGGCGTTGGCACCATGGGCGTCCAGCAGTTCGCGCTATTACATCCAGACGCTGGAATCGCTGGCCCGCCAGTTCAATTTCTCGCTGGACATGCCGTTTGGCGATCTTGATGACGACATACAGTCAATCATCCTGCAGGGATCGGGCACGCTGCCGGTCACCATGGAATTTGATGACGGGATGCGGTCCTACAAGACCAAGCGCCCGTTCGAAGGCATCATGCCGAATCTGGCGCGCCGCTATCGCGAAACAGATTCATCATGGGTCCGCGAGGAACTGGAGAAATTCCGCGCAAACCACCCATGCGAGAGTTGTGGTGGAAAACGCCTGAAGGCAGAGGCGCTGGCTGTAAAAGTCGCGGATCACGATATTTCCGACATCGCGCGGCTGTCGATCGGCGATGCGCGGGACTGGTTCGCCGGCCTCAGCGAAAAGCTGCAGGGTCAGGAATCCGAGATCGCATCGCGTATCCTGAAGGAAATCAATGAACGGCTGGGTTTCCTTGTGAATGTCGGCCTCAGCTATCTGTCGATGGCACGCAATTCAGGCACCTTGTCAGGGGGCGAATCCCAACGGATCCGCCTTGCCTCACAGATCGGGTCGGGACTGACCGGCGTGTTGTATGTGCTGGATGAACCGTCTATCGGACTGCATCAGCGCGACAATGACCGGCTGCTGGCAACGCTGGTGCGCCTGCGTGACCTTGGCAATACTGTACTGGTTGTCGAACATGATGAGGATTCCATCCGGCTGGCCGATTATGTGGTCGATATGGGTCCGGGGGCCGGTGTTCATGGTGGATATGTTGTGGCGGCAGGCACCCCGCAGCAGATTGTCGACAGCAAGGCATCACTGACCGGGCAGTATCTGTCCGGCGTACAGAGCATCGCTGTCCCCAAAACCCGCCGCAAGGCCAAGACAGGCAGGCGGGTCAGGGTCGAAGGGGCCAGTGGCAATAATCTGCATGATGTTTCGGTTGATTTTCCGCTTGGGGTGCTGACATGCGTGACCGGCGTGTCTGGTGGGGGCAAGTCGACGCTGGTTCTGGAAACATTGTGGAAGGGGCTTGCCCGCCGCCTGCACAAGGCACGCGAAATGGCGGCACCGCACAAAGCAATCAAGGGGGCCGAGCTGCTGGACAAGGTGGTTGATATTGACCAGTCGCCGATAGGCCGAACACCGCGGTCCAACCCGGCCACCTATACCGGCGCGTTTACCCCGATCCGTGAATGGTTTTCCGGCCTGCCGGAAGCCAAGACACGCGGCTATGCCCCGGGCCGGTTTTCCTTCAATGTGAAAGGCGGACGCTGTGAGGCCTGTCAGGGTGACGGGCTGATCAAGATCGAAATGCATTTTCTGCCGGATGTCTATGTCACTTGCGATACGTGCAAAGGCCGCAGATATAATCGCGAAACACTGGAAATTACGTTTCGTGGCAAATCGATAGCTGACGTTCTTGATATGACAGTTGAGGAAGGTGTCGCCTTTTTCAAGGCAGTGCCAGCCATTCGTGAAAAGCTGGAGACAATGTACAGGGTCGGACTGGGATATGTGCGGATTGGCCAGCAGGCAACCACACTGTCCGGCGGTGAGGCGCAGCGTGTCAAACTGTCAAAGGAATTGTCGCGGCGCGCCACGGGCCGCACCATCTACATCCTTGATGAACCAACTACGGGCCTGCATTTCCATGATATTGCAAAGCTGTTGGACGTCCTTCAGGAACTTGTTGAAAGCGGCAATACGGTGATTGTGATCGAACATAATATGGATGTTATCAAGACGGCTGACTGGGTCATCGATCTCGGTCCGGAAGGCGGCGATGGTGGCGGCCTGATTGTGGCTGAAGGCACGCCAGAACAAGTTGCCGGGGTAGCCGAATCCCATACCGGCGCGTATCTTGCCCGCATGCTGAACAGCAAGGGCGCCTGACCATGACAAATAATGGCAATCACAATGGCAAAGCCGTGCATGTGATCGGCGGCGGGCTGGCCGGCAGTGAGGCCGCGTTTCAGATCGCGGCGCGCGGTGTACCGGTGATCCTGCACGAAATGCGTCCTGTCCGCATGACCGATGCGCATCAGACCGAGGGGCTTGCCGAACTTGTCTGTTCCAACAGCTTTCGTTCGGATGATGCCGAAACCAACGCGGTTGGCGTTCTGCATCAGGAAATGCGGATGATGGGATCGGTGATCATGACAGCAGCCGACCGCCACAAAGTACCGGCTGGCGGTGCGCTGGCCGTGGATCGAGACGGATTTTCAGATTGTGTGCAGCAGATGCTGACGGAACATCCGCTGATCACGCTTGAACGCGGTGAAGTGACCGAGATACCGGCAGACTGGGGCCAGGTGATTATTGCGACCGGCCCCCTCACCTCGCCAGCTCTTGCCGAGATGGTGCGCGAATTTGGCGGTGAAGACGAGCTTGCCTTCTTCGACGCAATCGCCCCGATCGTGCATTATGACAGCATCAATATGGATGTGGCATGGTTTCAGTCACGCTATGACAAATCGACCGATGGCGGCGATGGCAAGGACTATATCAATTGTCCGCTCGACAAGCCGCAATATGAGGCATTCATCACGGCGCTGCTGGATGGCGAAAAGATGAGTTTTCGGGAATGGGAAGAAAACACCCCCTATTTCGAAGGCTGCATGCCAATCGAAATCATGGCATCGCGCGGGCATGAAACCCTGCGGTTTGGCCCCATGAAACCGGTTGGGCTGACCAATGCACATGATGGCAGCCGCCCACATGCGGTCATCCAGTTGCGTCAGGACAATGCGCTGGGAACGCTTTATAATATGGTCGGCTTTCAGACAAAGCTGAAATATGCCGAACAAGTGCGTGTCTTTCAGACGATTCCCGGGCTGGAATCGGCACAATTCGCCCGCCTTGGCGGGTTGCATCGCAACACCTTCATCAACGCGCCCCGCCTGCTGGATGATCAGCTGCGCATGAAAGGCTGGCCAACCCTGCGGTTTGCCGGCCAGATCACCGGTGTGGAAGGCTATATCGAATCAGCGGCTATCGGACTGATGGCGGGCATCATGGCCGCCGCCCAAGCGACCGACAGCGACTGGACACCGCCGCCTGTAGATACAGCGCATGGCGCGCTTTTGGCGCATATAACCGGCGGTGCCGATGCCGATACCTTTCAGCCGATGAATGTGAATTTCGGGCTGTTTCCGCCAATCGATCTGGTGATCACACCAAATGGCAAAAAGCGCAAGCTGCGCGGGCGTGAACGCAAGATGGCCTATTCCGCACGGGCGCTGGACTCCTTTGCCGGCTGGGCAGGACTCATGAAGGCAGCCTGACACCCCATCGCCAGACCAGCATGCGCCAGACCAGAAGACTGTCATCGGCAGCACGAGCACCATCCAGCCCGCGCCGCAGCATGCATGCCAGCAGAAACAGCCACCTTGTATCGGCATCGCAAATGCGGCGCATGTCCGCAAGATCGGGCATGGTTGCGGCATCCGCCGCGCCGCCAGCAAACACATGGCCTATGGT
>NYTO01000130.1 GCA_002683535.1 SAR116 cluster bacterium | reverse complement strand
CTGATGGGGCTGGGGCTGATTGAAGAACCGCTGACCATCATCCTGTATAACGCGAATGCGGTGGTTATCACGCTGGCACATAGGCGATCGAGATTGATGCCACGATAACCATTGCCGACACGGCCAGCGCCGACCCAAGCGGGGCATTATTCGCCTTGCCGAACTGGATCTGGATCATGTTGGCGATCATCAATCCGTTCGTGCCACCCAGCAGGCGCGGCGTCACATAATCACCAACTGTCGGGATGAAAACGATCAGGGTGGCGGCGACAACGCCCGACATTGACAGCGGCAGGGTCACGCGGAAAAAGCGGCGCACAGGCCCGTCGCCAAGGTCGCGCGCTGCCTCCAGCAGGCTGGTGTCGATCCGCGAGAGCGCCACATATATGGGCAGGATGGCAAATGGTGCCCAGGCATGTGCCAGCGTGATAACCACCGCATTCGCGTTATACAGGATGATGGTCAGCGGTTCTTCAATCAGCCCCAGCCCCATCAGGCTGCTGTTGACCACACCATTGTAGCCAAGGATCACTTTCCACAGAAAAATCCGGATCAGATAGCTGGTCCAGAACGGGATGGTGATCAGCAGAAGCCACATTGACTTGCGCGGGCCGCCATAAAAGGCCACGAAATATGCAACCGGATAGGCCAGGATCACCGTGACCACTGTCACAATGCCAGAAATGATAATCGAACGGATCATCAACAGCCGGTAGAGCGGGTCGGTAATGGCCTCCCGGTAATTGGCAAAGGTCAGTGTGGTATCCAGATCGAGATAGTTCTGTGTCCACATGCTGAGCAGGAACACCAGCAACAGCGGTGCCGCCAGCATCAAGATCGCATAGCCAAACGCCGGACTGATCAGGGAAAGGCCGCGCCATTCATTCGGTGACAGAAACCGCAAGGCTGGCCGTTTGACGGGTTTTGAAACGTCCTCAGCCATGCGTCCGGCCCGTTTCTTGCGCCATGGATTCGGCCAGCATGCGGTTGCGCGCGGCAAGGGTGCCGGCTGGTGGTGCCACGGTATCGTTGAATACGGGCATAAGGGCGCGCAGCTGGTCGTGGTGGCTGCGCACGCCATATTCGAGGTCGGACAGGATGATGCCGTCAAAGCCACTGGATTCAGGTGCCTCATCTGTCCATTTGGTCAGCTGCAAATCTTCATCAGCGGTCAGCCCGTCAATCCGTCCGGACAGATAGCGGGCGGCGCGCATCTCGCGACTTTCATCGGCAAACCGGTAGACTGCGCCGCGCTGGCGCGTCTGTTTTACGCCTGTCGGTATCTCCTGATAGAAAACCGCCGAATCGGGATACAGCGCGATCACGCTGTTTGGAAAGACACCGATATAGATCCAGCAGTCATTCTGCGGTGCAGGAAGATGCGTCATGCGCGAAACCAGCTTGCAATATTCGCGCACGCTCCAGAACTGGCGCGGTGTATCATTCAGCTTGCCAATGCTCAGCGATGCGCCATCGATATAGGGTTCGTCAACATAGTCTTTGCCATACAGGTCCTGCAGGCTGGGATGCGCCTTCGGGACGTGATATCCCTCATTATCCACATCGCGCATCGACTTCCAGTTTACATCTGCCTCGGCAAACACAAATTCACCTTCAACACGCATCATGTCAGCCATACCATGCGGCGTGACGAGATTGTCGAAGCGCGCCAGCAGCGTGGACATTGGCGGTTGTGGACCGGGCTGGAAACGGATGAAAACAAATCCGTGCCAGATATCCATCTCAATCGGCTTCAACCCCCACTCGACAGGGTCCAGCGGCGGGAAGGAGCGCGGCTGCAACGCGCTTTTCAGCGTGCCGTCCAGATTGTAGGTCCAGCCATGAAAGGGACAGGTCAGCGCCTGCTTGCACTGGCCGGCAGCGTCTTCGACAACGCGGCTGCCGCGATGTCGGCACAGATTGTGAAAGGCACGGATCACCCCGTCCTTGCCGCGCAGGATCAGCGCGCGTTCAGTGCCGATATCAAAACCGACATAATGTCCGGGCTCCGGCAGATCGCTGATATGGCAGGCCAGCATCCAGTGGCGACGAAACAGGACGTCCAGTTCCAGAGCGAACATCTCTTCGCTTGCATAGGTCCAGCCCGGAAGGCCCGACCGGTCCCAGTTTTCTGGTGGCTGGAAGTTTGACGCGAACATAGAAGGCTCCGCAAATAGGGTGCCTTCGCACCGGTAGTCGCTGCAATTGCACATTGTTTAATGACACAGTTCAAGCAAAATCATGCCTCAGGGCTTCTGTCCGGGCAGTGGACTTTTCCGGCATCAGATGGTTTTGTCTGAGGAACAACATGATGTTCGGAGACACCTATGGCAGAGACTCGCGGCGATCAGGCCTTCCTGAATTCCGGGGCAACAGGCACCTGGGTCGAGATGACCTATGGCGGGGCGTTGAGCTTTGCGCGCCGGCGCTACAGCCGCGATCTGGCCGGTGTTGATATTGTTGTCAGCGGCATCCCCTATGACAATGCCGTAACCTACAGATCTGGGTGCCGTCTGGGGCCGCGTGCGATTCGCGCCGGATCGGTGCAGCTGGCTGAACTGGAACATTTTCCATTCGGGTTTGATCCGTTCAACACACTTTCAGTCGTCGATTACGGCGATGCCTTTATCGATCCGCATCACCCAACCTCGGTGTTTGACAGCATCGAGGCGCATGCCGACCACATTCTGGACAGTGGCGCCATGATGCTCAGCCTTGGTGGCGATCATTCGGTGGCCTATCCGCTGCTGAAGGCGCATGCTAAAAAACACGGGCCGGTGGCGCTTGTGCAGTTCGATGCGCATTGCGACACATGGCCTGACGACGGAACGCGCTTTGACCATGGCACGATGTTTGCGCGTGCAGCTGCCGAGGGAATTATCGATGTCAAACGGTCCACACAGGTCGGGCTTCGTACCTATAACAGCAGTGATCACGGCTTCGAAATCCTGACCAGCCCCTGGGTGCATCGAAACGGCATGGATGCGGCCATCGATATTGTGCGGGACCGGGCCGGTGATGCGCCTGTTTACCTGTCTTTTGATATTGACGGGCTGGACCCGGCTTTTGCCCCCGGCACCGGCACACCTGTTATCGGCGGGCTGGCCAGCTGGCAGGGGCTGGAATTTGTTCGCGGTCTTGAACCGCTGCGCCTGATCGGGATGGATCTTGTGGAAGTTGCGCCGGCCTATGATCATGCCGAAATTACAGCCATTGCCGCTGCCAGTATTGCCTATGACTGGATGGCAGTGGTGGCAAAGCAGCGCGGGGCCGTGCCACACCCGGTAGGCCGGACATAACAGGGACCGGCAGTTACAGCCGCAGCCTGTCACGCAGCTTGAACCAGGCCATGCCAAGCGCCAGCGCCGGTGTGCGCAGCGGGCCGCCGGGAAAGATGCGGTGTGTCAGGCTGCTCATCACATCAAACTGTGTTGCATCGCCGATTACCGCTTCGGCCAGCATCCGGCCTGCCTGTCCGGTCAGGGCGACGCCGTGCCCGGAAAACCCCTGCACGAAATAGATATCATCATCAGTACGGCCGAAATGCGGAATCCGGTTCATGGTGATGCCGATCTTGCCCGACCAGACCTGTTCCACCTCGGCATCCTGCAGAATCGGGAACACATCTGTCATCCGGCGGTGCAGATCGGGTGTCACATTGCGAAAATTGATCTTTGAATAGCTGGACCGCCCGCCAAATATCATGCGGCGGCGCGAATCAATCCGATAGTAATTCAGCGCTGTGTTGCAATCAGCGACAGCGGCACCCGTTGGCAATATCTGGCGGGCCATATTTTCTGACAGCGGCTTTGTGGCCAGCACTGATGAGACAACTTCTGCCAGACGGCGGGTCATCTGTGGCAGCCCGACATCGGCCAGATAGGCATTGCCGCACAGCATGATGATGCGTGCCGACACCGCCCGCCCGCCTGCAATCTTCAGCTGTTTCAGGCCGTGCCTTGTGCCGGTGCGGTCAATCGCCTGTACAGGGCTGTTCTCGAAAATCTGCGCACCGGCGCGTGTTGCCGCGGCAGCCAGACCATGCAGATATTTCAGCGGCTGTATATGCCCGCACCCGGTATCATGAAGCGCGCCGACATAGGCGTTTGACCCGATATGGTCATCCAGCGCGGGCTGGCCATCAAGACGGGTAAAATGCTCATAGCCGCGTGCCTCCCATTCGGCCTGCATCTCGTCAAGTTCGTTCATATGGCGCTTGTGCAGCGCGGCATGCAGATAGCCGAAAGTCAGGTCACAATCGATGTCGTATTTGCGGACGCGTTCTGTCACCAGATCGACTGCTGCCATGCCGGCATCCCATGCGATATCGGCATCGGCCGGCGTCAATTGTTTCTGTATCTTGATGAAATCACTGGACCAGCCCTGGCAGACATGCCCGCCATTGCGTCCCGAACCGCCGGTTCCAATGGGCCCGGCCTCGAGCACAGCCACTGAAAATCCAGCTTCTGCGAGGGTCAGCGCGGCAGAGATACCGGTCAACCCGCCACCAACAATGGCAACATCACAACTGCAGTCATCAGCCAGCGCGGCATAGCGCGGGCGGTCTGCGAATTCGGTTTCATAAATGCTTTGCTGCATCATCTTTCCGGTTCCTGACAGGCAGCTGTTGCATTGCCGTCAGCTGGCAGGCAGGACGGAAACACAGGTTTGCGTGAATTGGTTCCACAGGCTAGGCTCGTCATCCTGATGAAATCAAGATGATGTTGTGCGCGACATCAAGAAACAGCAGTCGGACCCAAACATCGTACCAAGACCCGAAAAACGCTGGTAAAGCATAGGACTGGCACGGCGCAGCTCTTGCCAGAAGCGTGGTGCGAGACCTCGGCACAGGACATAGCACAAGAGATGAAAATGGAATCCCTTTCAACCAATGAATGGCAGGCGATTGACTCGGCCCACCATATGGCGCCGTTTACCGATTATGCCGACCTGCGCAAGACTGGCGCACGGATCATCACCCGCGCCGAGGGTCATTGTGTCTATGATACTGACGGCAACCGCATTCTGGACGGGATGGCCGGCCTGTGGTGCGTGAATGTCGGGTATGGGCGGCATGAATTGGTTGAGGCGGCCAGCCGCCAGATGACTGAACTGCCCTATTACAACAATTTTTTCAAAACCAGCAATCCGCCGGTGGCTGCCTTGTCAAGGCGACTTGCCGAACTGACGCCGGACGGGCTCAACAACGCGTTTTTTGCTAATTCCGGGTCCGAGGCGAATGATACCATCATCCGCATGGTACGCCATTTCTGGGCGCTGGAAGGCAAGCCGGAAAAGCGTGTCATTATCGGGCGTGAATATGGCTATCACGGCAGCACGATTATGTCGGCCAGTATGGGCGGCATGTCGGGCATGCATAACCAGGCTGCCAACGAACCTGATTTCGAACATATCCGCCCGCCTTACGGGTTTCTGTATCAAGGCAATCAGGATGAGGCGGTGTTTGCGGCCAATGCCGCATCCTGGCTGGAAGATCGTATCCTTGAAGTTGGCGCTGACCGGGTGGCTGCCTTTGTTGCCGAACCGGTGCAGGGTGCTGGTGGGGTCATTGTGCCGCCAGATGGGTATTTTGCCCATATCGAGGCGATCTGCCGAAAGCATGACATCCTGTTCATCGTTGATGAGGTGATCACGGGTTTCGGGCGCACCGGACACTGGTTTGCCAGCCAGAAGATGGGGCTGTCACCCGATATGATGACAATGGCAAAAGGGCTGACATCCGGTTACATGCCAATGTCCGCCGTCATGGTGGGCGACCGTGTTGCAGACCGCCTGATCGCTGATGGTGGTGAATTCTATCACGGCTTCACCTATTCCGGGCACCCGGTTGCTGCGGCGGTGGCGCTGGCCAATCTTGATCTGATTGAACGCGAAAACATGATCGAGACTGTGCGCGATGATACAGGCCCCTATTTGGCCAGTGCGCTGGCCAGCCTTGCCGATCATCGGCTGGTTGGCGAGGTGCGCACCTTCGGGCTTCTGGCGGCGATTGAACTTGTCAAAAGCAAAGACGGCCCGGTGATGTTTGAAGATACCGGTACGGTAGGCGGCATGTGCCGCGATCATGCGATCCAGCGCGGTCTGATGATGCGCGCGGTGCGTGATGCGATGATCCTGTCGCCAGCGCTCAGCTATACACGTGCCGATATTGACGAGACGGTTGCCATTGCCCGCAAGGCGCTTGATGCCACCGCCGCCGATCTGGGGTTGTAGGGAAATGCACTGCCGTCCTGCCGGATGGTGGTGAACAGGGGATTCACATGTCTGACACATCACATGATGCAATGATTGAATGGCTGAAAGATCAGTCGGTCACCGAGGTGGAGTGCCTTGTGAGTGACATTGCCGGTATTCCGCGCGGCAAAATTCTGCCAGTGCACAAATTTACGGGTGCTGCGACAGGGCAAGGGCTGCGCCTTCCTGAATATGTGTTCGGCCAGTCGGTGACAGGTGCCTATCTTGACAGCGAGGTGCTGAACGAGATCGGCAGGGATGTGATCCTGCAGCCTGATCCGGCTACCTGCCGGCTTGTACCCTGGTATGGCGAGCCAACAGCGCAGATTATCCATGATGCCTTTGGCCATGATGGCAAGATTGTCGAATTCACGCCACGCGCGGTTCTCAAACGTGTACTTGCCTTGTTTGAGGGTGCCGGCCTGCGCCCGATCGTGGCACCTGAACTGGAATTCTTTCTTGTGCAGCGGAGTTCGGACGCCAACAACCCGCTGATCACACCAAGTGGTCGTTCGGGGCGGGCGGAAAAGGCGCGTCAGGCCTATGGTATCGATGCGGTGAACGAGTTTGATCCGCTGTTCGAGGATATTTACGATCATTGTGATGTGCAGAAGATCGATATCGACACGCTGAGCCATGAGGCTGGTGCGGCGCAGATGGAGATCAACTTCAATCATGGCGAGGCGCTGGACCTTGCCGATCAGACTTTTCTTTTCAAGCGCACAGTACGGCAGACGTCGCTGGACCATGACATTCATGCCACCTTCATGGCAAAGCCGATGCAAGAGCAGCCCGGCAGCGCCATGCATTTGCATCTGTCGGTGGTCGACATAAAGAGCGGGCGGAATATTTTCGTAAATAAGGACAATAGCGAGAGCGATGCGTTCTATCACGCGCTGGCAGGCATGCAACGCTATCTGGTAGCGGCGATGCCGCTGATGGCGCCTTATGTCAATTCCTATCGCCGCCAGTCATATTCCGAAGATTCGCCAACCAATCTGGCCTGGGGAATGGATAATCGTACTGTCGGACTGCGCGTGCCCATGGGTGATCCGGTGAACCGGCGCATCGAAAACCGCATTCCGGGGGCGGATGCCAACCCGTATCTGGCGATGGCTGCGAGTCTTGCGGCCTTGTGGCTTGGTCTGCAGGAACAGCGCCGTCCAACCCGCCAGCGAAAAGACAGCGGTGAGGATCTGGCCACCTTGCCACGCAATCTTGATATTGCGCTGGACGCGCTGGAACGCGCCAGCCCGCTGCATGATGTGCTGGGCGAATCCTTCGTCAAGCTGTTCATCGAGGTGAAGCGCGGCGAGGCCGAGGCATTTCTTGAGGTGATCAGCCCGTGGGAACGGGAATATCTGCTGCTGAATGTCTGAACAGGCGCACCGGCCTGGACGATACCTGACTGTCGGCTAGTGGGCAGACCCGCTGCAGGCGGCGCAGGTGCCTGTAATTTCGATTACACGACGCGCGCCGGTAAAGCCGCGTGTCGCACAGATCTGGTCCAGCATGCTGGCAGCTGAATCATCAACGGTTTCAGTAACGTCTTCACATTGATCGCACAGCATGAAGATGCTGACCGGGCTGTCACCGCAATGGTGATGCCGACAGGCCACAAAGGCGTTCAGGCTTTCGATACGGTGTACAGCACCTGATTCAATGAGCTTTGAGAGCGCACGATAGACCTGCAGCGGTGCCTTCAGACCGTCCTGACGCAGGGCATCCAGAATGCCGTAAGCGCTGGCCGGCTTGCCATGTGACTCCAGGAATTCATAAACAAGCGCTTCATTGCGTGTCCGGTTCATCTGTATCTCCTGCCAGGGGCGGCGTCACCATATGATGCCGCTGGCGACCCTGAAAAGTCAAATCTGTGATCAATCCGTAACTGGCCATGCCGGCCTGCCGGTGCTTGCCTCACATTCGGCAGAGTGCTAGCCAAGAACCATCAAAGATGAGGCCATCCCAAGCATGACAGGGACCGCAATGACCCCGACCCGCACACCGACGCGCACACTGACCCTGCCCCGCCCCGATGACTGGCATCTGCATCTGCGTGACGGGAGCATGCTGGGTGTCGTGACACCGGAAACAGCTGCCCAGTTCGGGCGCGCGCTGATCATGCCCAATCTGGTGCCGCCGGTTGTGTCGGGCAAGGATGCGGCGGCCTATCGCAGCCGGATTGTGGCTGCGGTGCCAGCGGGGGTGGATTTCACCCCGTTGATGACCCTTTATCTGACCGAAAGCACGGATGCTGATGATCTGGTGGCGGCGGCACAGTCGGGGCTGGTTACCGCGGTCAAACTCTATCCGGCCGGCGCAACAACGAATTCGGCCTCGGGTGTGCGCGATATCGACAAGGTGATGCCGGTGCTGGAAGCCATGGCAGAAGCCGGGGTACCCCTATGTGTGCATGGCGAGGTAACCGACCCGCAGGTTGATATCTTCGATCGCGAGGCAGCGTTTATCGAGCGGGTTCTGGACCCGGTGCGCCGCCGTATTCCGCGCCTGCGCGTGGTGATGGAACATGTCACGACGTCCGATGGCATTGACTATGTGCGTGATGGTGGACCCGATATCGCCGCGACCATTACAACCCACCATATGTTCATCAATCGCAATCATATTCTGGCGGGGGGTATTCGCCCGCATTATTACTGCCTGCCGGTGGCCAAGCGCGAAACACACCGCATTGCCCTTGTCGAGGCCGCCACCTCAGGGCTGCCGGGCTTCTTTCTGGGAACTGACAGTGCGCCGCATCTGGACAGTGCCAAACTGGCTGAATGCGGATGCGCCGGTATCTATACAGCGCCGAATACGCTGGCCTGCCTTGCCCAGATGTTTGAACAGCATGATGCGCTGGCAAAGCTGGAAGGGTTTGTATCCGGTCACGGGGCCGCCTTTTATGGCGTTCCGGTCAATGCCGGCACAATAACGCTGGAGCGTGTCGACACACCGCAACCGGTGCCGGCACCGCGCAATACACCCGAAGGCATGCTGACCGTATTTGACCCGGACATGCCGATCCACTGGCGCGTGCAGGTCTGACCGCTTCTATAGCGATGCTGCGGCACGCCCGCTGCCGGGTGGGCGATCTGCCTTGCGGGCAATGGCTTCACGGCGGGTAATATAGGCGGTTGAGGCAAAAATGATCGCCCCGCCAATCCAGATAAACATATCCGGCAATTCATCAAACACCAGCCAGGCCAGCACCACCGCAAAGGGCAGTTTGGCAAATTCCAGCGGCTGAAGACTGGTGATTTCAACCATGCTGCAGGCACGGGTGAACAGCAGATGGGCGGCGGTGCCGGCCAGCGCCATCATCCACAGATATATCCAGCTGTGCAGCGAGGGCATTTCCCAGACAAACAACATCGGCACAAGCGCGATGGGCGTCTGCATCATCACCATCCAGAACACAATGGCGCTGGCATTTTCGGTTTCGGTCATTTTCTTGACGACGAGACTGGCCCCGGCAATGGACAGCGCGCTGCACAAGGCCAGCGTGGTACCAAGCGAGATATCGACAAACCCGGGACGCAGGATGATGACCGCCCCGACAAAGCCGATGGCGATGGCCACCATCCGGCGAATGCGAATGACCTCGCCAAGAAACATCGCCGCGCCAACGGTCACAAAGATCGGGCCGGTAAAGCTGAGCGCTGTCATCTCGGCAAGCGGGATCAGTGTGACCGCGGTAAAGCCGCACAGCATGCCGCTGAAATTGATCGCAGCCCGCAGGTAGTACAGACCCGTCCGGTGCATGCGAATACTTTCGCGTCCCATGCGGAACAGCACGGGCGTCATGATGATCACGGCCAGTGCATTGCGGAAAAACACGATCTCGAAGACATGCAGCTGCGCGGATGCAAGACGGATGGAAATGCCCATGAAGGTGAACATCAAAAGGGCAAGAAGCATCATCAGCGAGGCCTGAAGCGTCGCTGGCAAAGATGTAAATCGGCTGATCAAGGATATATGCCTGAATGATAGAGCGCTGGCATCAGGGCCAGAGCAGGGAATATTACCGCATAACTGCGGGCAAAACGCAAATGTCGTCAGGCATTCAGCTTCGCTGCCGCCCACGCATCCAGCACGGCGCGATAGCGCGCATGCTCGCCGGCGACAGAAGAATGGGCCAGCAGTGACTCGCGATAGGTGACAATGGCCGGTGGCAAAGTCACAGGCAGATCAAGAATGTCCTGCAACAAGGCAATGATCGCAAAGCTGGCGACAAAGCCACAATCAGCAATGGCAAGATCATCGCCGGTCATCAGCGGCGCAGGCGCGGCGATCACTGCAAGATCATCAAGGCGTGTCTGCAACAGCGCGGCATTGGCTGCGATCAGACCGGCATCGCGATTGGCAGGCGTGACCTGAGCGAAATAACTGCGCACCAGCGGTTCGATACGGGTGTCATGAAAGCGCGAGATTTCACGCGCGGTGGCAGCGGCCTGCGGGGCGTCCGGGCGCATGGCCGGGGTTGGAAACACGGTGTCCAGGTATTCGGCGATGGCTTCGGAATCTGCGAGGCGAACCCCGTCATGATCAATTGCCGGAACGGTGCCAGCCGGAATGACCGCTTTGTAGGCCACGCT
>NYTO01000129.1 GCA_002683535.1 SAR116 cluster bacterium | reverse complement strand
TGCAAATGACAACACTGCTCCGGTCGCAATCGCAGCCTAACGGCAGCGTGAGTAACCGATCTTAAGTCCAGTCCGATTGAGCTCGGGCTGGCGGGGTTCGGAACGCACCTGGCAACAGAAGCGTTCCACTTTCGCATCTGAGAGTTAAAAAGGCCGTGTGAATGACTGATACTACAGATGGCTTGAACGGGCTGAATTACGAACGACTGGTTGAAAATGCCTTGCGTCTCGTTGTTCGTGAGGCGCTGCGCATAGCCCAAAAAGACGGACTCACAGGCGAGACACATTTCTTTATTGCTTTCGACACCCGCATGCCAGGTGTCATCATGGAAGACACTTTGCGCGACAAGCATCCAGATGGCATCACCATCGTCATTCAGCATCAATATGCCGATCTGAAGGTCGAGGATGAGCAGTTCAGCATCACCCTGTTCTTTGGCGGCAAACCGTCGGCCATGACCGTTCCTTTTGCTGCCGTCACCAGCTTTAACGACCCTTCGGTCGGCTTTGGACTGCAGTTTGAGGCTGACGAAGCGGATCTGGACAACGAATTTGATCCCTTCGCGGATGCCCCTGCCGACGCAGCAGGGCGGGAAGACGGTGCCCCGGATGCAGAGGCGGGATCAGCCGAAGTGTTGTCGCTCGACAGTTTCAGAAAACCGTCCTGACCTTGTCAGGGTATGGAAACGGGCCGGACTTCACTCCGGGCCAGACGCGCGCGACACATAAACCATAAGAGTTTTGGCCAAATCATGACAGAATTTGCTTATAGTCCGATGTTTCCCCTGGCCGCTGATGATACCGAGTACGAGCTGGTTTCGAGCGACCATGTCGCGCTTGCCGAGCTGGACGGCGAAACCTTTCTCAGAGTTGATCCGGAAGCGCTGCGCCTGCTGGCAGCGCGCGCCTTTACCGATATCTCGCATCTTTTACGCAGCAGCCATCTGGCACAGTTGCGCGCCATTCTGGATGATCCCGAAGCCACAAGAAATGACCGGTTCGTGGCACTGGAAATGCTGAAAAACGCTGTGATCGCGGCCGATGGTCTGCTGCCGATGTGTCAGGATACCGGCACCGCCATCATTTCAGGCTATCGCGGCGATCATGTTCTGGTTGGCGGCGATGAGGGTGAGGCCCTGTCCCATGGTGTCTTTGATACCTATCAGAACAGCAATCTGCGCTATTCGCAGCTGACCGCGACAAGCATGTTCGAAGAAGTGAACACCGCCACCAACCTGCCGGCGCAGATCGAACTTTATGCCGGCAAGGGCCTTGAGTATAAATTCGCGTTCATCCAGAAAGGCGGCGGGTCTGCCAACAAGACGTTTTTGCACCAGAAGACAAAGGCTGTTCTGAACCCCGAAGGCCTGCGCGACTTTATCCGCAGCGCCATTCTTGATCTGGGAACATCGGCCTGTCCCCCCTATCACCTTGCGATCGTGATCGGCGGCACCTCGGCGGAGTTCAATCTGAAAACGGTCAAGCAGGCTTCGATCAGGTCTCTGGACGGGCTGCCGACCGCGGGCAACAGCATCGGCCATGCCTGGCGCGATCTTGAATGGGAAGCTGAAATCCTGCAGATCACCCGTGATCTGGGCATTGGCGCGCAATTTGGCGGCAAATATTACTGCCACGACGTGCGGGTGATCCGGTTGCCGCGCCACGGGGCATCATGCCCGATCGGTATTGGTGTTTCCTGTTCTGCCGACCGGCAGGCATTGGCTAAAATCACACCTGACGGCATCTTCATCGAAAAGCTGGAGCGTGATCCGGCCCGCTTCCTTCCCGATGCTGGCAACATGGACAGTGATGCAGATGATACGGCAGTCGTGAAGATTGATCTGAATCAGCCCATGGCGCAAATTCTGGAAACATTGAGCCAACATCCGGTTGAAACACGGCTGTCCCTGTCAGGCCCGCTGATCGTGGCGCGTGACATCGCGCATGCCAAGCTGCTTGAACGGCTGGAAGCCGAGGGGGCTTTGCCAGATTATTTCAAAGATCACCCGGTATATTATGCCGGTCCGGCCAAAACCCCTGACGGCATGGCATCCGGTTCGTTCGGGCCAACTACAGCCGGCCGGATGGATTCATATGTACCCACATTCCAGGCGGCTGGCGGATCAATGGTCATGCTGGCCAAGGGTAACCGGTCACGACAGGTACGTGACAGCTGCAAAACGCATGGTGGGTTTTATCTTGGCAGTATCGGCGGCGTGGCGGCCAAGCTGGCACTGGAATCAATCCGCAAGGTTGAGGTGCTGGAATATCCCGAACTTGGCATGGAAGCTGTCTGGAAGATCGAGGTTGAAGATTTTCCGGCCTTCATCATCACCGATGACAAGGGCAACGACTTTTTCGATATTGGCTGATGCTGTGATACCGGATTGCCGCGATCAGACAGCATCATCAGGCGGCGGCCCACCGCTGGCCCAGTCGATAAACCGGATTGTATGACGGACAGGCAGCGCATCGCCAAGCTGTTGAATACAGCCAATATTGCCAGCGGCAATCCATGGCGCGCCTGCTTTTTCCAGATTTTCCAGCTTTCGTGCCTTCAACTTGTCCGCCATCTCGGGCTGCAGGATGTTGTAGACACCAGCCGACCCGCAACACAGGTGTGGTTCAAGCGGCTGGCGCACCTCAAACCCGGCAAGCCGCAGCAATTGCATCGGCAGATCATGAACCGACTGGCCATGCTGCAAGGAGCAGGCAGAATGATACGTCACCGGACCGCGCCCGCCTTCGGTGTCCTCGATGATTGTTTCCAGCGGCAATTCAGCCAGATACTCGGTAATATCGCGGGTCATAGCTGATATCGTTGCGGCAATATCGGCCAGTTCCGGATCACCCGCAGCCAGATGACCATAATCCTTGACCATGGTGCCGCATCCTGAGGCATTGGTAATAATGGCATCAATGTCGCCAGCTTCCAATTCCTGACGCCATGCCAGCAGATTTGCGCGCATCGCCTCATGCGCCGCATCGCCCTCGCCGATGTGATGGGCAAGGGCACCGCAGCAATAGGATTCGCTGCGAACTGTGACATCCACCCCAAGCTTGCCAAGAACGCGCACCGTGCTGGCGTTAATCCCGGGATCAAGTGCCCGCTGCGCACAGCCAGCCAGCAGGATGACCCGCCGCCGGGATTGTGAACGTGCCGCAAATGTAACCGTTTTGCTGCCAATCTTGTCCAGACGCCCAACACGTTCCGGCATCTTTTTCAGCGCTGCCTTCATCGATGCAGGCAATATCGGCGCAAGCAGACGTGCGCCACCGCCAAGTCTCATCATCAAATGAAACCGTTCGGCATGCGGTATCACCATCGCCAGCAGACGACGCATCAGACGGTCAGCTACAGAACGCTTGCTGACAATCTCCATCTGTGCACGCCCAATATCCAGCAAATGTGTGTAATCCACACCGGACGGACAGGTTGTCATGCAGGACTGGCACCCAAGACAGCGATCAAGATGAAACCCGGTATCGGCGCTGACGGTTTCAGGTGACTCCAGCAACTCGCGCATCAGCCAGATTCGCCCGCGCGGGCTGTCTCTTTCATCGCCGGTCAACACATAGGTTGGACAGGTGGCAGTACAAAAGCCGCAATGCACGCATTTGCGCAGGATGGCATCTGCCTCGCGGGTTTGCGGGTCCTCAAGCTGCGCCTTGGTAAAATGGGTTTGCATCGCTCTCTCTCAGATACCGCTATGCATGCGCCCGTAATTCAGCACACCACGTGGATCAAACGACGCCTTGACGCGCTTGTGAAGCTCAAACAGGGGTGATGGCAGCGGCTGGAACGGCGCGATTTCATCGCGCGTCACCGCCACATCACGCACCAGCATTGCAAATCCGCTGTCCAACTCTGCCACAACCGCCCGAAGACGGTTGCCAAGATCACGTGACCGGCTGGCCCCGAACCACAGCAACCCTCCAGCCCAGTCAGCCATGAACCGAACACCCACCAAGGAATCAAGAGCTGCGACAACGCGCGGTGCATCAGAGGGTGCGCACGACACTTTCCACAAATCATGCGGCTTTTCTGCCAGAGGCTGCACGTCACGAATACGCTGCCACAAGGATTCACTGGCCGGGGCGGCAATGGTCTCACCACCTGTCATTGTCTGCAGATTGGCAACGCGGTCAGACACCGACGCTGCAATGCCCTCAAGGCGGATAATGGCTGTAAAGGCACCACCGGTATCGACTTTTTCCTCGGCGGCGATTGCCTGCGGCAGTATCGCGGCGGCACCTGGCTCATGCGGGGTAGCAAATATCTGCGCGATGGTCTTTATGGCAACCCTGAAATCTGCACATGCAACCAGCAGCGACTGGCTGGTTTCCGGCGCAGGCAATGTTTTCAGGGTAATTTCATCCATCACCGCCAGCGTGCCGAAAGACCCGCACATCAGCTTTGACAGATCATAGCCTGTCACATTTTTCATCACCCGCCCGCCTGACTTGAACAACTCACCGCGCCCCGATATGGCTTCAAAACCCAGCAAGTAGTCACGCGTTGCGCCCGCAGTCAGACGCCGGGGACCGGACAGGTTTGCTGCCACAACGCCGCCGATTGTGCCGTGGAGTTCGCTGCGTGGTCCACCCGAAATCCGCCCCATGCGCGGCGGCTCGAACGCCAGCATCTGACGAGCATCTGCAAGTGCATTTTCAACCACATCCATCGGCGTGCCGGCCCGCAGCGTCATGACCAGTTCTTCAGGCTGATAATCGACGATGCCAGCCATTTGCGACACATCCAGAGTCGCATCGAAATCGCATGCGCGCCCAAGGTTGCTCTTGGAACCGGTGCCGCGCACCTCCAGCCGATGCTCGGCCGCAATCGCACTTTCAACTGCGTCTTTCACATCGGCAAGACTGGCGGCGATGACGTCTGTCATAACAAAATCCGTAGATGGTGATGGCTGATATGCAAAATTTCTTCAGAACCTTGGCAGATCGGGATGTGGCATCTTGCCTTTATGAACATGCAGCCGGCCAAGCTCGGCACAGCGATGCAGATGCGGGAACACCTTGCCGGGATTCAAGAGATGCCCGGAATCAAACGCACATTTCAGCCGCTGCTGCTGTTTCAGGTCATCTTCGGTGAACTGGATTGTCATCAGGTCACGCTTTTCAACACCAACGCCATGTTCACCGGTCAGCACACCACCCATTTCAACACAGCTTTTCAGAATATCGGCGCCGAAATCCTCGGCACGTTCCAACTCACCCGGCACGTTGGCATCAAACAGGATCAACGGATGCAGATTTCCGTCTCCCGCATGAAAGACATTCGCCACCCGCAACCCGTATTGCTGGCTGAGCGCAGCCATCCGCCGCATCATGTCGGGCAGCCTGCGACGCGGGATTGTGCCATCCATACACAGGTAATCGGGCGAAATACGACCAACAGCCGGAAAGGCTGATTTCCGCCCCGCCCAGAACAGATTGCGCTCTTCCTCGGACTGGCTGACACGCACCGATGTGGCACCGGCAGCGCGCAAAATGGTTTCAACACGCTCGATCAGCGCATCCACCTCAACGGCAGGTCCGTCCAGTTCGATGATCAACAATGCAGCCGCCTCACGCGGATAGCCGGCATTGGCAAAATCCTCTGCCGCATTGATCGCCAGCCCGTCCATCATTTCCATACCGGCCGGGATGATGCCCGCCGCAATGACATCACCAACAGCTGTACCCGCCGCACCTGTATCATCGAAGCCAACAAGCAAGGCACGCGCTGTGGCTGGTTTTTGCAAAATGCGCAACGTCACCTCGCTGACAACACCCAGCAAACCTTCCGATCCCGTCATAATGCCCATCAGGTCATAATCCCCAGCATCAAGATGCTTGCCGCCAAAGCGCAGAATCTCGCCTTCCATCGTCACAATCTCGATGCCGAGCAGATTGTTGGTCGTCAAACCGTATTTCAGGCAATGGACCCCGCCAGAATTCTCGGCAACATTGCCACCAACCGAACAGGCGATCTGACTGGACGGGTCCGGCGCATAATAGAACCCGTCAGCCTGAACGGCATGGGTGATTGCCAGATTGGTAACACCGGGCTGGGCCACCACACAGCGGTTGTCATAGTCGATTTCGTGAATGCGGTTGAATTTGCCAAGCCCCAGCAGCACCGCATCGGCCAGCGGCAGTGCCCCGCCCGAAAGCGATGTGCCGGCCCCGCGCGGCACCAGCTTGATCTCGTTCTGATGACACCACTTCATCACAGCGGCAATCTGTTCAACTGTTTCGGGCAGCACGACAGCCAGAGGCAACTGACGATAGGCCGACAATCCGTCGGCATCAAAAGCCCGCATGCTCTCGGTCGAATCAACTACGCATGCTGCCGGCACAAGTTTGCGCAATGCACTGCAGATTTCATCACGCCGGTCAATGACATGCTGGTCTGGTTCGGGCATCAACATCTTTTGTCTCCGCAAGCCTATTAACCTAGACTGCGATACTAGCCCAAGGCGGTCAGTGATAGCAAAACGGATTGCCGGTTATCCCACCACAAGGCCGATATGCCGCAGGTCATCCAATGCTACAAGAATGACCGCCAAGAACAGCTTATAAACAAAAACGGCCGGCAAAGCCGACCGTCCGGTAATGCATGTAAAGGCCGCAAACGGCCTGTAGCGCATTTAACCCTGGCGTGCCTTC
>NYTO01000128.1 GCA_002683535.1 SAR116 cluster bacterium | reverse complement strand
TCCATTAAAGCTGCGGTCTTCGGTACCGGCAATTGGCCTGTCCATAGCCCCTCCTCCTCCACTGTTTCAATGCAGCCTACACAAAGCGAATGGCAATTGGCCAGCATCACCTGAAGTCACGGCTTCGCATGCGGGTGGTGCGATGGTTGCGGCCAGATTCGGCATCCAGATGACCCAAAAATCCGTTCAGATTGAACAGCGCATCAGCGATGAAATGCAGCACCGCCTTTTCCCGCTGGATACGCCCGACGACCCCCAGAATCTGCGATTGCAGCATGGCATCACGATAGGTTTCGGTCAGTTTCGGCCAGATGATTACATTCAGCGATTGCAGCCCGTCCTCCAGCGTCAGAAACACCGTTCCTTTGGCGGTGCCGGGGCGCTGGCGCATGGTAACAAGACCGGCCAGCCGCAAGCGTTGCCCATCACGTGCATCAAAAGCAGCAGCACTGGTCTTCCAGCCAGCCGCCGCCAGCGGTTCTGCCAGAAGTGTCAACGGATGCGCCTTCAGGGACAGACCAAGACTGCGGTAATCTGCGGCGACCTCCTCGCCGGCTTGCGCTGCCGGCAATGTAACAGCCAATTCATGTCCTGCCAGATCATCATGGCGGCGTGTTGCATGCGCAAACAGCGGCAATTCGTGCCAGCGCTGACAGGCCAGCGCCCGCACCTCCCACAACGCCTTGCGCCGGTTCAGTCCCAAGCTGTTGAATCCGTCGGCACGGGCAATCGCCTCCAGCGCTTTTGCCGACACATCGGCCCGCCGCATGATATCGGCAAGGCTGGTATATCCAGCACCCGTTTCGGCATAGCTGGCATCGGCACGGCTGGCGGCAATGCGCGCACCCTCTGTCTCTGACAATCCCTTGACCAGCCGCAATCCCAGCCGCAGCGCATGTCGTCCGTCGCGGTTCGCCGGATCAGCCTCCAGCGTGCTGTCCCAATTGGAATGCATCACATCGGACGGGCGCACAGCTATCCCGCTGCGCCGTGCCTCGGCGACAAGCTGCGAGGCTGAATAAAACCCCATTGGCTGGGCATTCAGCAGGGCGCAGATGAACACATCGGGATAATGACATTTGATCCAGGCCGACACATAAACCAGCAGCGCAAAACTGGCGGCATGTGATTCCGGAAACCCATAGGTGCCAAACCCCTCAATCTGGCGAAAACAGCGCGCGGCAAAATCCACGTCATAGCCGCGTGCCACCATTCCGCGGATCATCTTGTCGTGAAATTTGCTGACATCGCCATGTTTCTTGAACGTCGCCATGGCACGGCGCAGCTGGTCTGCCTCGCTGCCCGTAAAACCCGCCCCAACAATGGCGATCTGCATTGCCTGTTCCTGAAACAGTGGTACGCCAAGCGTACGGTCCAACACATTGCGCAATGCATCTGACGGATAGCTGACCTTTTCCAGACCAGCGCGACGACGTAGATAAGGATGCACCATATCACCCTGAATCGGTCCTGGCCGCACAATCGCCACCTGCACAACCAGATCATGAAAACAGCGCGGTTGCAGACGCGGCAGCATGGCCATCTGCGCGCGTGATTCCACCTGAAAAACACCAACCGACTTGCCAGCACACAGCATGTCATAGGTTGCGTCATCCTCAGGCGGCACCGATGCCAATGTCAGCGGGCGCTTGTAATGCTGTACCAGCAGGGCAAAGGCGCGACGGATACAGCTCAGCATACCAAGCGCCAGCACATCCACCTTCAGCAGGCCAAGCGCGTCCAGATCATCCTTGTCCCATTCAATGACCGTGCGCCCTTCCATTGCCGCCGGGCTGATCGGGCACAGATGATCCAGCCGCCCGCGGGTGATCACAAAGCCGCCAACATGCTGCGACAGATGCCGCGGAAACCGGCTGATCTCAGTGACCAACCGGCGGACCAGCGCAATACGGCGATCCGCAGGGTCAATCCCGACAGCCCGCAACGCCGCATCATCTGGCCCGCCGCCCTCACGCCCCCATGTCTGGCCTGACAGCGCCGCCTGCACATCGCTGCTCAGTCCGAACACCTTGGCCACCTCACGCAGGGCACTGCGTGAACGATAGGTGATCACCGCCGCCGTCAGCCCGGCCCGGGTACGGCCATATTTGGCATAAATATGCTGGATTACCTCTTCACGGCGTTCATGCTCGAAATCGACATCGATATCGGGCGGCTCGCCGCGTGCCTCGCTGATAAACCGTTCAAACAGGGGTTGTGAGCGGTCTGGATCAACCGAGGTGATGCCAAGGCAATAGCAAACCGCTGAATTCGCTGCCGAGCCACGCCCCTGACACAATATCCCGCGGCTGCGTGCAAAACGGACAATATCGAAGACAGTCAGGAAATAGGGCGCGAACTTCAACTTTGCGATCAGCAGCAATTCGCGCTGCAGATAGGTCTCGACCTTTTCTGGAATGCCGTCGGGATATCGTTTTCGCGCGCCATTCCATGTCTGGTATTCCAGCTCATCCATGGCATTCCGTCCGCCAGGCGCCACCTCGGCCGGGTATTCATAGGACAGGTCATCCATCGCAAAATGACAGGCCGCGGCCAACGCATCGGCGTTTGCCAGCGCATCCGGCCAGTGCCGCCATCGCCGCGCCATCTCATCTGGTGCCAGCACCTGCCGTTCAGCATTGCGTGACAACAGGGCACCCGCGCTGTCAAGGCGCTGCCCTTCACGGATACAGGCCAGCACATCGGCAAGCGGGCGGCGGGCAGGGCTGTGATACAGCGCATCAGCGGCTGCGGTCAGTGGCAATTGCTGTGATGCAGCCATGTCGGCAAGCATGGCCAGACGTGCCTCGTCACCCCCGTCACGATACAGCACCGCCCCGGCAAAAACCCGGGCAGCTGTCATGGCGCGAATCCGGCCAAGCTGTGTTGCATGCGCAGCATCTGGATGGCGCGGCGGCATTACCAGCAGCATGGTGCCTGCTGTCAGGCGGGCCAGATCGGCAAGATACAGGACCGGCGCCGCCTTGCTGCCCCGCATGTTGGCTTCGCTCAGCAGAACCGACAATGCCTCATAACCAGCGCGATCAACCGGATGCGCAATGATGTCGGGACCATCGACCGGGCGCAGGCGGGCCCCGACAACAAGCCGGATGCCTGCATCACGCGCCGCACTGTGCGCCCGTACGATACCGGCCAGCGAATTCACATCTGCCACACCAATGGCCTGCCAGCCAAGGGCAGCTGCCGTCTCGACCATCTCGGCCGGATGCGACGCACCCGCAAGAAAGGTAAAATTGCTATAACAGCCAAGCAGCGCTGAAGGTTGACTGGAACCGTGGCCGGGAGTCTGCGCCGGGGACAGCCTGCCCTGCCCTCCGGTGTCTGGCGCGTTGCCACCCATCAGGCAAAAAAGCCGTGCAAAAACCAGTCAGGGTCCTCACCGCGCTCTGGCAGGCCCTCGCGATACACCCAGAAGCGGGCCCCATCCTCGTCCTGAAGGCGGAAATAGTCGCGTGTTCTGGTACCAGCTGCGGCGCTCCACCATTGCGGGGCAATTCGCTCAGGTCCGCTTGCCCGGATCACCTTATGGGTACGTTTCTGCCACACGAACCGGGCAGGCGGATGATCTGGCAAAAGTGCGACAACTGCCAGTTTCTGCGGCACACCAAGCAACCTGATCGGGCGTGGCGCAGCTGTCAGGCAATGTGACGTTGTATTCATGTCATCATGAAATCCGGCCGCTTCCATATCGGCATAGGCGGCATATTGCGCCGCCTCGGGCTGCCAGCAATTACGCGCCCGCATATGCAGCACCGCACCATAACCAAGGCGTGCCACCAGCCGGTCAACAAGACTGGCATAGGTTTCACTTGCCGAAATGCCTTCATCAAAACGCGCGGCCACAGGGGCCTGCGGGCTGCAGTCATGCGCTTCCAGCCACATCCGCTCCAGACCAAATTCAGGATCGACTGTCTCTGCCGCCGATGCCAGCAGACGGCAAAAGGCACCGCTGTCACGGCTGGGGCGCGAAAAATGCACATCGCGTCCCATCACCATATTGTCGACGCGCTGCCAGCCAAGCTGCAAACGGCGCGTGGCCAGCCCCTGTTGCTGCAGGATATCAACCATCTCGCCAGCCAGACCGGTGACAATGGCCTGAATATCCTCAGGCGCGGCAACCGGTTCGGCAAACTGGCGCATCGCCACACGCGGACGCGCCGGCATCAGCGGTGTGAAACTTTCATTCACATGCCCCAGCGCCGCATCCAGCCGGTGTGTAACCACCTGCCCGAATCGCGATGCCAGCGGGGCGCGTGCCATACCCAGAATATCGCCCACATAGCGCAACCCCGATGCAGCCATCGCTGTACAGATCGTCCCGTCAAGACGCAGCGCTGCCAACGGCAATCCGGCCAGCAAGGCCGACAGCTGGCGTAGAGATGATGCGCTGTGGCGGCTGCACCCATAACGCTGTGCGGCAGGTGCATAGCGTGCCAATCCCCAGGCAGCACCACATGTCGGTGCCACTGCCAGCCTGACTGTCAGGCCGGCACGGCGCAGACGGCGCGCCATATCGGCCAGAAGCGGGCGAATGCCGCCCTGCAGATGCGTTGCACCAGCCACATCCAGCCAGATACCGTTGCCGTCATGTGCGATGCTGGCACCGCCACCTGTGATCCCGGCAGGGGCCGGGGCGGTCAGCGGACAATACCGCCTTGCCCACATGGCCAGATGCTGCAGATCCTGCCGGTCAGCCGCATCATCTGCCGGGTGTGACAACAGATCAGGACGCAGCGCACGCGCATCGGCCAGCCGCATACCGCCGCGCAGCCCCTGACGATACGCCAGCAAGCAGACAGAATCGACCAGTTCAGCCCCATGCACAGCACGTGTCAGCACAAGCGGGTGCATGGGCGAGATATCGCTGGTCCGGCGCACCCGTTCGGCAGCCAGATGCGGAAACCAGGCATGGATGATCAGCCGCGCCATGACCGGTTATCGGGCGATGGTGGCGCGTGCCAGGCCCACAGAGTTTGCACCAGCAGACGTTGTACGGGCTGACGTTGTACGGACAGAGTTTACACGGGCAGAGTTTACACGGGCAGCCGCCACACCAGTCGCAGACAATGCGCGCCCTGACGGCGTCACCCGGCGGCGTGGACGCACCACATGACGGGGCAGACCGGCGACATCACCTTCCTGGCATGCGGTAAATGGCAACATTGCAGGCGTATCGGTCTGCTGGCCAACTCTGCCGGCGAGCGCGCAGGCCTGAAAACGGTCGGCAAAACTGTCCCACAGCACACCTGTATGGCAGGGCCGCCCCCCACGGGCATGTGTGATACGGATATCCCAGACCGGATGCCAGGGGGTGGCGGGCGATTGTGTGGCTGGCGATTGTGTATCTGCCTCTTGCCGCCGCCCCGGAGATATATGCCACTGGCTCTCAAAACCGCTGGCTGCCACTGGCCACCCCAGCAGCAGACCGGTTGTGCCGCTGGCTTCGGCAGCAAGCTGCGCCCGCCGGGCCAGCCGCATCCAGTAATCGGACGACTGGTTCAGACCGTCATATTCAACAACCACCGCCGCCAGCCCTTCGGTGCGCAGAATATCCTCAACTGCGGCAAGGCGGCGTGTCGGGCCGGGCGCATCAACAATCAGCAACCGCCCAGGATCAATTCCCAGCGCGGCCAGCCCGGCCGCATACAGCATCCCCGACCCGCCCATCGCCGCCGCCGGACACCAGACGACCGGCCCATCGCTGCGGGCGGCCAGACGGCGAACCAGTGCAGCCGCAAATCCGGTCAGCGCCCCGTCATGTCCCGGGCGGCCACACAGCATATGAACCCGCCCCAACGCCAGACCGCCAGCAAGCGCCAAATCAAGCGAATCAACCCCCAATGACAGGCGCGGCAAATCGAGACAGCCTTCAAGGCGCGCCACATCATGGCGCAGCTGCCGGAAATGCACATGACGCCCCCCGGTAGAATCGGAATCAGCGGCAGAATCAATATCAGAATCAACATCGGAATCAGTATGAACAGCAGCATCAGCCCTGATTGGGGCAGTATCATTGAATTGATTTTTATGAATAAAACTCTCTGATCCAAATGCTGAACCCATACTGTCTGCCGTATTGATGACGGTCGCCATATTGCGCCCTCCTGCCAATTTATGTCCTGTTTTACATCCTGTTTGTTCACTTTTTGTTCTATTTTAGAACAGGAACAAAGTCAAGAATATGCAGGTGCTGCAGGGTCTGTCCCGGCCAACAGATGCCCGGCCAACAGATGATGGGCCAACAGATGATGGGCCAACAGATTATGGGCCTATGGGCACATGCCCATGAAAAAACCCCCGCTGCCGGGCAACGGGGGTTCAGGATCAGGCATATAACCCGAAAAGATCAGGATCAGCGTGCCAGTTCACTCTCGACAAGCTGTACCCAATAGCTGGCACCGACCGGCAGCACCTCGTCATTGAAGTCATAGCGGGCATTATGCAGCATGCCGTCTGCCGGTGCCGGACCAGACCCAAGCCAGATATAGCATCCGGGCTTTTCTTCCAGCATGTATGAGAAATCCTCTCCACCAAGCGATGGCTCGATATCCCGGTCGACATTATCACCGCCAATCACCCCGCCGATAACCTGCGCCGCGCGCTCAGCCTCTGCGGCATGGTTAACCGTCGCCGGATATCCGTGCGTCCAGTCCATTTCAAGTGAGCAGTTATAGGTCTTTGCCATTGTTTCCGTAATTTCGTGAATCGCCTCGCGCAACAGGGTCCGCGTGTCCTTCAGGAATGATCTGGCGGTGCCGGCAATGCGCACCGTATCGGCAATCACATTCTTTGCCGTACCTGCCTGAAAAATAGTTACCGAAACCACTGCCGAGTCCACCGGTCCGACACGCCGTGAGACAATTGTCTGCAATGACTGGACGATGGCCGCACCGCAAGGGATCGGATCAATACATAAATGCGGCTGTGCTGCATGCCCGCCGCGCCCGGTGATTGTCATGTCAAATTTGTCGGCATTCGCCATACAGACACCATCATGCACGCCGGCCGAACCCATATCCATTTGCGGCACAGCCGCATTTATGTATTGATCCGATCCCTTGCGGTGCGGCCATCGTCCAGTCGTT
>NYTO01000127.1 GCA_002683535.1 SAR116 cluster bacterium | reverse complement strand
GTATGACCCGGAAGACACGACAGCGCGGGCCGCCACGACCGGGTCGTTCGTTGTCAGAAACCCGCCTTCGCCAGAATTCATATGTTTGTAGGTTTGCGTGGAAAAGGCCGCTGCCTTTCCAAAATTACCGGATTTGATGCCGCGCCATTTGGCCCCCATCGTATGGGCGCAATCTTCAATCAGACAGAGATCAAGCCGCGCACAAATCTTGGTCAACTGGTCCATATCCGCGATATGCCCGCGCATGTGTGACAGCAACAGAAACCGCGCATCTGTCTCGGTTGCCTTGGCCTCAAGGTCCTGCATGTCGATATGGTAGTGCGAATCAATGTCGACCAGCACCGGCGTGGCGCCCACATTGTGGATCGCCCCGGGTACGGGTGCCAGTGTATAGGCGTTGGCCAGCACCTTGTCCCCGGGTTCAACGCCGCAAGCCCGCAACGCAAGCTGGATAGCATAGCCGCCTGATGTGCAGGCCACACAATAATCCACCCCCTGCCATTCGGCATATTCGCGTTCCAGCTGACTGGCTTCGTTCGTATCACCTTCGGCAAGATTGTAGCGATGCAGACGGCCGCTCTGCATCACCTCGACTGCGCGCGCGATGGCAGCAGGCGGAATCGGCTCTTGCTGGGTAAACGGTTTGGTAAACACCGATTTCGTTGTCATTCTTCCCCCAGCTGAATTTTGGCCACCAGCGGTGGCGTGATCAGATGTCTGGCGATCACGGATGGCGCGGGTCAAATTCATTGACCGGGGTGGTCACTTTTAGATTTGCGTATCGGGCTGTGATCTCGTCATACCGTTTTCCGGCTTCTTCCTCATCGGCAAACTGCGTCACAGTGGTCTCAAATCCCTGCGCCTTGTTCTCTGCACGAAATGTGGCCAGCTTTTCCATGTCCAGATCATTCAGCACATCAATCATTCGCACAACTTTCCGGTCATCGTTTGAAGCGATGATAAAGGTTGTCTGGTCTTCGATCTGTTGTGCTTGGTCGCTATTGTCATTCATGGCTTGGACGCTCCCTCTATTTTGTGCTTGCCCACAAATTCAATTCGGTGGGTTTCAGAATTGGCAACAGGCATCACCTTGGCAATAGCCTAGACCATCCGAAAGGGTTTTTCCAATAGGTGAAGGCAGGTGCATTTCTTAATGAAAACACCATTCAGCCACTCCGGACAGGACAGTTGTCAAGAATTCGGGTCGCACCCCGGACGGGCTTTGCCAGCCGCCAGGCTATGACGTGGCAGATCACGCGTCACGTGATGCAGGAAGAGCAGATGTGAAAGGGTTGGCTCCCTGGGACGAATTCGAACCGCCGGCCAAGCGATGAATGCACTAACACCAGATTTATTTACCAATTCATCAAGCGATAATAAAGTCGACTATAATTTTACCATTAATAAAGAGATGGCCTTATAATCACTTTTTTAATCTACCCCCCACAACAAAAATCACTAGTTTATAACTTTTAAGTGCAACGAAAGGTTGTGGATATGGACGATAAATCTGCAATAGAGACCGCAAAAGAAAAAATGCGATTTTTTGTGGTAGCGGCAAAAACCAGGCTGGCGGCATTGGCAGAGTTCACGCGAACTATATCCAAAAAATTGGCTGCACGGGCAAAAACGAAGCTAGGCCCAATGGTTGAAGACGCAAAAACCAAACAAGCGGCTCTGACCTCGGATGCAAAAACCAAATTTACGACGATCAAGGGGCAGGCGGAAACTGTCCATGAACATCCAAAGGTTCGAAACTATATTGCCAAGTTGAAGCAGAAGGACCCGCTGACAATAGGCGTGATGATTGTTGTGGCAACTGTCTGTATATGGTTCGCCTTTACCGCACTTAGCGATACAAAACCTTCAGATAAATTGCTGTTTGATACTGTCACGTCTGATGGCGGTAATGGTTTGGTCTACGATACCAAAATTTTAGCCAGAGATGGCTATGAAGATGGCGCCAATAAATATGTCGTTGAAGTCGAGTATGAAATCACATGGAAGATGGACCAGAAACAGGCGTTGGAAGTCATGATGGAAATGGCTTACAAGGAAATGAAAGCGGAAGGCCTGCCAGAATATCAAATCAAGATGGCATTGATGTTTGGCGGGATGTCTGTTGCACTTTCACCACTCCTCGGCGAAAAACCATTCAAGGCAGGTGACCGCCAAAAAATGACCGACGTTTATACTTTTGTAAAAGCCGAGTCAGGCTGGCGCGTGGTTAACGACAATTAGAATTAGGGAGTGGACTAAAAGGTTTTCAAATACTCTCTAAGGTAAAAAGACTGAATTCTATGGATGGAATAACACCACTAAAGCTGACTAAACAAGGGTAGGTCGCTTGGGTAAAAAACCTATTCAACTGATGATAGGCCAAATGCTAACGTACAGATTTCAATGATAAAATCCAGAAGAGTGGCGGATTTAAGTATTGCTAGCGACTCTGTTTCCGCTAGAATCGAAGCCATCTGATGGATGGTTTGTCTAATCAGTTGGCCGAAGGACTGCCCAAGCCACAAAAAACCCCTCGCAAAACACGAGGGGTTGGCTCCCCGGGACGGATTCGAACCGCCGGCCAAGCGATTAACAGTCGCTTGCTCTACCGCTGAGCTACCGGGGAAAAGCCTGTGCAGCGTTATACAACACAAAATTCATCATGCAACACCGTTTTTTGCAAGCATCGTGCCGATTTCATACAAGGCTGTGCCAAACAGTCATGTGTGTTTCAACAGGCGGTCTGCCAGCAGGGTGATTGCGTCACGATCCAGCGCCTCTGCCTCTATCACCACAATGTCGTTGTGACTGCGTTGCGCCGCTGATCTTTTGTAGGCTGGATCATAGTGATCCCGCAGCACACTGGCAACAAATCCCGGCCAGTCGCCACCTTCGATATGCGATCGCCATTCATCGACTGTTGCGTGTCCGACCCGCGACACAACCCAGTTCAACAGCGGGTCGAGCCGCGCCGGCTCAGCGATCACATGGGCATAATCCTGCAGCAGAAACGCCACGCGCTGTTCCAACGGCGCTGTCAGGCTGATGGAGTCGGCGTCGTGCATGGATTTCCACAAGGATGGTGGTACGTGCAGGGCGCCAACCTTGTTGCTCTCCGCTTCGATAAATACAGGCTGTGACGCATCGAACGCTGCCATGGCATTGGCAAGTCCGGATTCGAACTGTCGCTGACTTGGCTGTTCATGGTCCGGTTCCGGGCCCAGCAAGGATCCGCGATGCTGTGCCAGCCCTTCCAGATCGATGACCTGACCGCCAGCTTTGGCTGCTGCGCGCAAGATATGCGTCTTTGCTGTGCCGGTAGGGCCGCGCAGAATAATCAGCCGCAGTTGTGGCGGGATGCTGTCCAGTTGGTTCAGAACCGACTTGCGGTAGGTCTTGTAGCCGCCGTCAATGACCGTGACCTTCCAGCCAATCTCGCTGAGAACACGGGCCATAGCCCCGCTGCGCTGGCCACCGCGCCAACAATAGACAAGCGGGCGAAAATCGCGTGGTGCATCGGACAGGTCCATGTCCAGATGGCGCGAGATATTGCGGGCAACCAGTGCTGCGCCGCGACGTTTTGCTTCAAAAGCACCAACCTGTTTGTGAAGGGTGCCAATCTCGGCGCGCTCCACATCATCCAGAACCGGCAGGTTGATGGCGCCGGGTACATGGTCCTCGGCAAATTCTGACGGGGCGCGGACATCAATGATACAGCTGTAATCGCTGCTGTTCCAGGTGCTGGTGCGGGTAATGGGTGGGGCCATGCGCTTTATCCCTTGCGCGCGCTGTAAAGGCCGGTCCAGGCATTTGTCAGCCGGCCGATGATAACGCCGGTCTGGCCAGCTGCGCGCAGGCGGTCAATTGCGGCTTCGGCGCGAACCCGCGGCAGGGCTGCCAGCAATCCTCCACTTGTCTGTGGATCAAACAATGCGGCCTGCTGTGCGGACTCGGCCACGCTTTCTGCCAGCCGCACGGATGCTGCGTTCTGGTCATGCAGACTGGACCGTACGCCCTTGTCCAGCAGGATATCTGCCCCGTCCAGCAGCGGCACCGCGGACAGGGTAATTTCAACACCGGTATAGCGGCATCTCTCGGCAAGGTTCAGCGCGTGACGGGCAAGACCAAAGCCCGTCACATCGGTCATCACCGGACAGTCAGCAGCCAACAGACCGGCGGCAATACCATTGCTGACAGCCATCGACGCCAGTGCCGATTTGACCCAGTCACCGTCTGCAACCAGCTGCATGGCACCCGCCATCAGCACGCCGGTACCAACAGGCTTGGTGATCACCAACACTGGGTCCTCTTCCAGGCGTGGCGGCGTCGGGGCGTGCAGGCGCGTGCCAGTGACAGCAAAGCCCACTGTGGTTGCATCTGTCTCGCTCGTATGCCCGCCTACCAGCAACGTGCCGGACTCGGCCAGCGCCATCAGGCTGCCAGCCATGATCTGGGTCAGATGTTCGCGCTGCAAATCGCTGCGCGCCGGTGCCATGTTGATGATCGCCAGCGCATGTTGCGGCGTTGCATTGGCGGCGTAAATGTCACTGAGCGCATGAACAGCAGCGATCCGGCCAAGCTGGAACGGGTCGGTGGTGATTTCAGAGATGACATCGACTGACTGCACCAGATTGCCCCCGTCTTGCGCCGGCAGGATGGCCGAATCTTCACCAAGGCCAGCCACCGGCAACAGATCAGGGTTTGCGCCAAGGTCGCGGGCAATCACAATTGCATCCTGCAGGGCCGCTTCCAGTGTTTTATGACTCGTCTTGGCACCGCATCCAAGGCAGCGCATGGCTTCAAATGCAGGGTCGATTGCCGCGTCCCCAACACGGTCCGGTTGCAAACCGGCAAGCGGACGTGGTGCTGTCGGGGGCGGCATGCTCAGATTCGTGTATTTTGCCATCCAGCGGCGATCAATCCACTTTTTCAGCCACCATGCCGAACGGCTGTGACTGACATGTTTGCCACGCACGGCCAGCGCCTTGCCGTCAGCTGTGCCAACCAGCGCCAAAGCTGTTTTTTGCGGGCGCCAGCGCCGCAATGTCTTGCCCATCGCAAAGCGCCGCAGATTTTCAGCCAGCACCGGACCGGCGCGTACAGCATAGACACCTGATTTCGGACGCGGATTATTGTTCAGCGCGGCAATATCGCCGGCAGCGAAAACGAAATCATGTGACAGCGATTGCAGGTGCGGACCAACAGCAATAAAGCCAGCCTCGTCCAGCGTCAGCCCGCTATGCGCCAGCCATGCAGGCGGTGTCACGGCGCTGACAAGAAATACAGCATCAAATTCAGAACGCTTGCCGTCTGCAAGGGTAAGGGCCCCGTCTTCGATCCTTGTCACCTCGGCACCGCACCGGATGGTGCATCCGACATTGCGCAGCGCATCATGCAACAGCCTGGCGGCACGGGGCGGCATTTCGGGGACAAGTCGGGCCGAACGTCCAAAAATCGAAATATCGGGTCTTGTTCCTGCGTCACGATGCCAGCGTCTGGCAAATGCCAATGCCAGTTCACACCCCGCCGCGCCGCCGCCAATGATGGCAATACGCCGGGGATAGCCCTCGCTGACAAGATCATCCAGCCTGTATCGAAAACGGCTAATGGGTTTGACTGCGACTGCATGCTGCGCGGCGCCGTCAATTGCCGCAAGATTGGGCCGCCCGCCGATATTGATT
>NYTO01000051.1 GCA_002683535.1 SAR116 cluster bacterium | reverse complement strand
ACCACACGCGCACCGACATTTTCCGCCTGTTGCTGCATTTCAGTCATTAGCCAAGGCCCCTGAATGACATTAGCAAATCCGGGATAATTTTCGACATCGGTGGTGATTGTCATCTGTCCGCCAGGTTGCAAACCAGCAATGATCACAGGTGAAAGGTTGGCGCGAGCTGTATAGATGGCGGCCGTCAGACCGGCGGCGCCGGCGCCTATGATGACAACATTTTCGTGGGTGGTGCTGGACATGATGCTTTCCGAACAGCGCAGCGGCTATGGGGCCGGATACGCCTCTTCTCGATGAAACAGGAAAGGTAATGCCACAAAGGCATGACCTTTCATTTTTATCTGTGGACTATATAGCGTTTGGACGTGCCAATTTTCATCCCCGATGCTAGCGTCCAGACATGTTGTTTTCAAGCCTGTTTGCCGCTGTCGGCAGCCGTTTTGTACAATTTTATCTGGCAATGCTGATCTGCCTCGCCAGCACTCTTCCTGCATCTGCCCTGCAGTTGAACGGGGCAAGCCTGCTTGCCGGTGAGGCTGTTGAGGGCGGAGTGGTAATTGCCACAGTTCCGGCCGGTGCGCTGGTTACGCTGAACGACATGCCGGTGACGACAGATGCAGACGGCAGATTTATAATCGGTTTTCACCGTGACAGCCCCGATATCATCACCCTGCGCGTGACCGGTACCGATGGTATTACACAGCAGACAGACCTGACTGCACGCCAGCGCGTCTATGACATCCAGCGCATCGACGGGCTGAAATCATCCTACGTCTCGCCGCCTGATGACGTGCTGGCCCGCATTGCAGCTGATGCCGATGATGTGAAACGGGCGCGCACCCTGCATGATGCCGGCGACCAGGCTGGCGATTTTCTGGGCGGATTTGATATGCCTGTCACCGGCCGGATCACCGGCATTTATGGAAGCCAGCGGATTCTGAATGGCGCACCGCGGGCACCGCATTACGGCATTGATATTGCTGCCGCCAGAGGCACGCCTGTGCTGGCTCCGGCTGGCGGCCGGGTCACCCTTGTCAAAGATCTGTATTTTTCCGGCTGGACTGTCCTGATCACNCACGGCTTCGGCCTGAACGCGGCCTTTCTTCATCTGGACAGTGTCAGCGTGGCCAGCGGTGATATAGTCCGGCGCGGCACACCAATTGGCACNGTCGGATCAACTGGCCGGTCCACCGGNCCGCATCTGGACTGGCGACTGGACTGGCAGGGACGCCGGCTTGATGCTGCCCTGGTCCGCCGACAGATTGCCGCCAGCCGGACAAGTGACTAAATGNAACCCGGATAATTCACAGGAACAGCATGTCGCGNACAATCTTCATCTTTGGTCTTGGTTATGTCGGACGGCCTCTTGGCCATCTTCTGGCCAGCAAAGGCTGGACCATCCGTGGCACAACGCGCTCTCCTGACCGGTTGCAGGCCGAAGCTGCCGCTGGCTGGCAGATACTGCCTTTTTCCGACAGCCAGCCACTACGCGACCCGGCAGCGGCACTGCATGGTGTGGATGCCCTGCTGACAACCATCACCGCGATTGGCGGCAGTGATCCGGTTCTGGATGCGCATGGCGACCTGATTGCAGGTTTCACCGGCTGGACCGGCTATGTCTCGGCCACATCGGTCTATCCCGACAAGCCGGACGGATTCTGCTATGAGGACACNCCTGTCGACCCGGCAACGAATCGCGGGCGCGCACGGGTCATCGCCGAACAACGCTGGCAGGATCTTCTTGGCACCGAATTGTTTCGCACCGCCGGCATCTATGGTCCCGGCCGCAGTCCGTTCGACAGTCTGCGCGANGGCACAGCGCGGATTATCGAAAATGAAGGCCAGCTGTTCAACCGCATCCATATCGATGATATCTGCCGCATCATCGATGCCGCCATTGCATCACCACGGCGCGGGCGGATTATCAATCTGGCAGATGAAAAGCCGGCTGCACAGGGCGATGTGGTGCGCCATGCCGCCAGCCTGCTTGGCGTTGCACCGCCGGCACCGCAGACACTGGACGCGGCTGATCTGTCGCCGATGGCGCGCAGCTTTTATGTCTCGCGGCGCAAGGTGGGATCAAAGGTGATCGGTCCGGAACTGGGCCTCANGNTGCGCTATCCCGACTATGAGAGCGGCCTTGCAGCCGTTCTGCAGGTCGAGCAGGGCGCTCAGGCCTCGCCGCGATAATGCGCCTCCAGTCGGCGCACCTCTTCTGCCGCGCCAAACACAAGCGGCACACGCTGATGCAATTCGCTGGGGATGACATCAAGAATGGGCATCCTGCCATCGCTGGCAAGCCCACCCGCCTGTTCGACAAGCATCGCAACCGGGGCCGCTTCATAGACCAGCCGCAGGCGGCCTGCCTCATAACCGGGGCGTGCATCATCCATATATAGAAACACCCCGCCGCGGCAGGTCACACGCCAGGTTTCAGCCACCAGCGAGGCCACCCACCGCATATTGAAATCGCGACTGCGGCTGCCCTCACTGCCAGCAAGACATTCATCGATATATTGCTGCACCGCGGGTGGCCAATGCCGCCGGTTCGACGCATTCACGGCGAATTCACTTGCCGTTTCGGGAATGCGGACCTGCCCGTCAATCAGGCGAAACACACCGTCCGCATCCATCCGAAAAGACGCGGTGCCCGCACCGACGCTGATCAGCAATGTCGTCTGCGGACCATAAACGAAAAATCCGGCAGCCAGCTGGGCGTGGCCCGGCTGCAATTCACCCCCCGCAGCCGGCAGAACGGAAAAGATCGTCCCCACCGACACATTGACACCGATATTCGATGATCCGTCCAGCGGGTCACAGGCGACAATCAGCCCGCCATCACCCAGCGCCACCGCTTGTTCCCGCTCTTCGGACAGATAGGATGTGGCCGCGGTATCACGCAGCGCATCCTCGATGATGAAATCAGCAATGACATCCAGCTTTTTCTGCGCATCGCCATCGGCATTGATATCGCCGGCTGCTGCATCCAGCGCCGTTTGGGGATGCCGAATCTGTTCGGCAATCTGCGCCGCAGCACCGGCCAGCGCCATAACAATCTCGGCAACATCATCTGATGCCGTGTCGTCAAGATAGGGTGCTAGGGACGTCATATCAGCCATTTATGTCACCTGTGTTCTGTCAGGCATCCAAAAGGGGACAAAAAAAATACCCGGCCCCAAAAAGGGAGCCGGGCATCAGATTGTCTTGCATGCGCGCCGTACGACTATTCGCGATTACCGAACAGATGCAGGATGAACATGAACATGTTGATGAAATCCAGATACAGCATCAGTGCGCCAAAGATTGATTTCTTGGTCATCTCTGACTGGCTGTCACCCGCCATATACATCAGCTTGATCTTTTGCGTATCCCAGGCCGTCAGACCGGCAAAGATCAGCACACCGGCGACCGAAATCAGGAAATCGAGCTGTGTTGACGCCAGGAAGATGTTCACTACAGATGCGATGATCAGGCCAATCAGGCCAACCACCATGAACGATCCCATCGCTGACAGGCTGCGCTTGGTCGTATAGCCGTAAAGGCTGAGACCGGCAAACGCCCCGGCGGTGATGAAGAAGGCCCGTGCCACACTGCCGCCTGTATACAGAAGCAGGATTGATGACAGCGAGACACCCATCAGGGCTGCATAAACGTAAAACATATTACGTGCCTTGGTTGCCGACATCGAATGAATTCGCGCGGACAGCCAGAACACCATGCCAAGCGGTGCGAGCATCACAACCCACTTCAGCGGGGAACCATAGACCAGCTGGCCGACGCCAGCCACGTTCAGGACAACCCATTTCATCGCATACGCGAAAAAGCCGGTCATCAGCAATGCGGTCGTCATATGGTTATAGACGCCAAGCATGTAGGACCGCAGGCCGAGGTCAATCTGAGACGCCTCGGCAGCAGCCGTATTCATAAATCGGTTATCAGCCATGTGTACCCCCTGAGAGATAATCCGTTACTGGAGAATGTAATTGGCGCGCCGCAGCTTTTCAAGGCAAAGTGACGCTGCTTCGTGTCGTGTCACCCGTTCTTCGGCGCCGCCTGATTTCATGGACACCCGTTCAGTCTTGCGCATCCATCATGTCTATCGGCAATAATGGTCTGCCATCGCGGCACGCCCGGCTACCCGGCCCGCGCCTTGCCAGTGCCCGTACGCTGGCCGCGCTGGCGCTCGGACGCAGATTTGAGCTGTCCGCAGGCAGCCAGGATGTCACGCCCACGCGGTGTGCGGACTGGCGAGGCGTATCCTGCCTTCAGCACCTTTGCGGCAAAGGCCTCAATCCGGTCATCGCTGGAACATGCATACGGGCTTCCCGGCCACGGATTGAACGGAATCAGGTTCAGTTTCGAGGGGATGCCCTTGATCAATTTCAACAGCGCGGCGCAGTCCTCGTCACTGTCATTCACCCCGTCCAGCATCACATATTCCCAGGTAATACGGCGCGCATTCGACAGGCCGGGATAATTGCGGCAGGCCTCAATCAGCTCGGCAAGCGGATATTTGCGGTTGATCGGCACCAACTCGTCACGCAACTCATCGCGCACAGCATGCAGCGAAATGGCCAGATTGACCCCGAGATCAGCACCGGCACGGGCAATTTCAGGCACCACGCCCGATGTTGACAGCGTGATCCGCCGCTTTGACAGGCCAACGCCTTCGCCGCTCATCACGATGCGCATAGCCTTGGCGACATTCTCGTAATTGAACAATGGCTCGCCCATGCCCATCAGCACGATATTGGTCAACCGGCGTTCAGGCTTGCCAGCAGGCCAGTCACCCAGTTCATCCATCGCCAGCAGCACCTGCCCGCAGATTTCGCCGGGTGTCAGGTTGCGCACCAGCTTTTGTGTGCCCGTATGGCAAAAGCTGCATGTCAGCGTGCAGCCGACCTGCGAGGAAATACACAAGGTGCCGCGATGTCGATCGGGGATATAGACGGTTTCAGCCTCGCTGCCATCAGCAAAGCGCAGCAGCCATTTGATGGTGCCATCACTTGATTTCAGACGCTGCGTTACCGCCGGACGGCCAAGGCTGAACATGTCGGCAAACTGGGCGCGAACCGGCTTGCCAAGGTCACTCATCTCGTCAAAGGAAGTCAAACCATGCCGCCAGACCCAGCGCCACANCTGGCGCGCGCGAAACNCCGGCAGNCCGGCTGCGGTGATCGCCTCTTCCAGCTCGCTCTGGCTCATTTCCAGAACTGAACGGCGCACCGGCTCGTCGACTGTGTCTGTCGGCGCGGCACTGATCTGCGATGGTTCGTCCATAATGACGTCGGGCAAAATGACTTCGGGTCCGCGTTCCGGCAGCCCGCCTCGTTCATGCCAGCCTGTTTGTTTGCAACTGGCTATTTACAGGTCTTGTCGATCAGGTTCTTGGTCTTGGTAAAGCCTGAAAGAGAATAGCTGTCGGTTGTTACCGTGCCGCGTGATGATGTGCCGACAACGGTCATCTTGCTNCCACGCTTCATGGCGCGAACCATGGCGACATCATCTTCTTCACTTTCGGCATAGGCGCGCCCTTCAATGGTGAAGAGCTTGAATTTCTTGCCATCAATCGAAACATCGACGGCTGAATGTTTCTTGTGTTTGTATCCGGCAAGGAACTGGACCACATTGCGCACGTTCTTGTCGGGACCGTGTGACACAAACACACGAATTTCACCGCGGTTGGCCGGATCATATTTGCCGCTTGACTTGGTTGGCACCGAAGTGATGTAGCAGGTGCGCCCCTTGTCCGCTTCGAANGTGTANGCTTCCCAGTCTTTTTCNCTGAGGATCCGCTTGGACTCTGCAGCGGCTGTGCCGCCCGCATAGACTGCCATAACAAGTCCCGCCNCAAGCATCGCAAGAAATGTCCTGAACGTTTTCATCGCCTGATCACTGCCTCATTCTTCGCCCACTGGAANCAGGGGCCTTTATCACTGTCTTTTCGCGTCCGGAAGGGCAAGAAACCATGTCTTTCATGCCCGCCAGCGCAGCCCAGATTGCTGNATTATCATGGCAAGATTTAGACCTGCCGATGATGCCTTGCAACCATCGGCGGCAATGTACGGCAGGAAGCCTGTCGATGCAAAGAAAATTGCCGGACAACAATGTGGGTGNTCACCCTTGCAAGCGCGCCAGCATGTCGACCACCACCGGCAGAATACGGCGCGTNATCTCGTCAATGCCGGCTTTGTTGGGATGCAGACCGTCTGGCAGATTCAGCGCGGCATCCATGGCAACCCCGTCAAGAAAGAAAGGGTAGAAGCCGATCCCGTGCTGTGCGGCCAGCGCCGGATAAAGGGAGTCAAATTCAGTGACATACTCTGCCCCCAGATTGCGCGGTGCCAACATGCCGGCCAGCAACACGGCAACATCGCGCGCACGCAGGCGGCTGATCATCGCATCGAGATTGGCGCGTGTGGCAGCCGGATCAAGCCCGCGCAGCATGTCATTNCCGCCCATGACAATGATCACCAGGTCCGGATCATCGGCAAGCGACCAGTCAAGTCGTGCCAGCCCACCAGCCGTGGTATCGCCCGAAACGCCGGCATTCACCACCGCCGCCTTGAACCCGGCAGCGGCAAGCGCACTATCCAGCGCATTGGGGAATGAGGTGTCAGGCGGCAAACCGTAACCGGCGACCAGCGAATCCCCCAGAACGGTAATTCGAAGGGCCGCACTGTTGCTGGCATCAGCGCGCACTTCGTTCATTACACCTGCACAGGCCAGCGTCAGAACCACCACACAGCCCAGCCGCAACAGGCCCGCAAGCCCGGCAAAGCGGAATGCCGCGAAAACAATGTTGAATGTATTCATATCTGTAACCATATGCCACAAACCGGGCAATTCACCACCCGGTATACCGGTCCGACACCCGTTGGCGGACCAAAACAAGACAGAGAACAAGACCAATCTCAATCAGAAAGCAAGACTGCTTGCGTCCCGCCGCCCGCCAAACCCACACATAACCCGACAATGACGCTCTTCACAAACCGGAATTTACACACGCAGCCGATTGCCTGCCCCACTATCAGACCAGTCACCTTACGCAAAGACATCAGAACAGGTTCCAGACATGCACACTCCTGACGCCGACGCCGGCAGCACACCACCGTCCGGCACTGCCGTGATCAATTTGTCAGAGGCACGACTGTCACTGTCCAGCGCCGATGGTATGGTTGAAATCCTGCGCGGCATTTCACTGGCGATCGGGGCTGGTGAAACAGTCGGCGTGCTGGGGCCAAGCGGTGCCGGCAAGACCAGCCTTCTGATGATCATGGCCGGCCTTGAAAGCCTGACATCAGGCAGGATCGACCTTGCCGGATTTGACATCACCCGCATGCCGGAAGATTCGCTGGCAGCGCTGCGGCGCGACCATGTCGGCATTGTGTTTCAGGCGTTCCGTCTGATCCCGTCGATGACAGCAATACAGAATGTGGCCGTACCGCTGGAACTTGCTGGTCGGCAAGATGCGCAGGAACGCGCCGCCGCCGCGCTGGCATCTGTCGGCCTTGAGCACCGCATGACCCATCTGCCAGATCAGCTGTCTGGCGGTGAACAGCAACGTGTGGCCATCGCGCGCGCCATAGCGCCGCGCCCGCGCATCCTGCTTGCTGATGAACCTACCGGCAATCTGGACAGCGGCACCAGCGAGAGAGTGATCTCCACCCTGTTTGAGGCCACCCGTGCGGCCGGCGCCGCTCTTGTNCTTGTCACCCANGATGCCNCACTTGCCGAACGGTGCGGGCGTGTTCTGACAATTGAAGACGGGCAGATCACCGATGACCGTATTACCGCTGCCGGNGCTGCGCAGCAATGACATCACAGCCCGACACACATGACAGCACGTCCCTGCCTGCCGGCAATTCCGGCTGGCGCCTTGCCTGGCGTCTGGCTCGCCGCGAAATTCGGGGATCGTTGCCGCGTTTCCGGGTGTTTCTTGGCGCGTTGATGCTGGGCGTTGCCGCCATCGGCACCGTCGGGTCGGTTGCCGAGGCGATGCGCGATGGTATTTCCAGCAATGCCCGCCTGCTGCTTGGCGGCGATATCGAGATGCGTACCCTCTATGCCGAACCGCCTGCCGAGGTGGTCAGCCTTGCCAGCCAGTATGGCACGCTGGCCCGTACGCGCGAAATGCGGGCGATGCTGCAGAATGGGGAAGAACGCAAGCTGGTTGCGCTGAAGGCTGTTGATGACAGCTGGCCCCTTGTTGGCACGCCACAAATTGTTGGCACACCACAAACTGAAGGCAGTACCAGCCTGCCATTGGCCCCCGGCACCATCCTGATCGATCCGGCCTTGACCCGCGCCATGGGGCTGCAAGTCGGCGATACGGCACGGATTGGCAGCCATGAGGTCACAGTTGCCGGCATTCTGGCCTATGAACCGGACAGGTCTGTCAGCTTTATCACCTTTGGTCCGCGCGTCCTGATGTCGATGGAAACGCTGACAGCCACCGGCCTTGACCAGCCCGGCGCGATGATCACTCACCGGCTGCGCCTGCTGCTGGATGACAAGGACACCCGCGAAGCGGCCACCGCCGCCCTGAAAGCTGCCACTGCCGACGGTTTCGTGCGCTTGCGCGATTTGCTGGATGCAGCGCCGGGCTTTGATGTCTTTATCGACCGTACCGAAGTATTTCTGGTGCTTGTTGGACTGACCGCCCTGCTGATTGGCGGCCTTGGTGTGGCCGGGGCTGTGCGCGCCTGGCTGTCCAGCCGCATGCCGGTGATTGCCACACTGAAATGCCTTGGCGCACCAGCGCGACTGATTTTTCGCACCTATCTGTTGCAGGTGATGCTGATTGCCGTGGCCGGGGTTGCTGCCGGGATTGTCCTGGCTGCCATTGCCCCGGTATTTGCCATCGACCTGCTGTCATCCTATGTCACCGTTCCGATCACCATGGCCATCTATCCGCTGCCGCTGGCCATTGCAGCCGGGTTTGGCATTGTCACGTCGTTCCTGTTTGCCCTTTGGCCGCTTGCCAAGGCCGAAGAAGTGCGCGCCGCCAATCTGTTCCGCCAGTTGAACAGCATGCCCGCCGGCCGGCCGCACGGCATCTATCTTGGCATTGCAGCGGCAACGCTGGCGGCCCTGGCCGGCCTTGCCTTTGCCGCCACCCGTGATCTGATTCTGACTGCCAGCTTTATTGGCGGGTCACTGGCAGCCATAGCGCTGCTGGCCGGATTGGGAGAAGTGCTGGTCCGCGGTTTGCGCCGCCTGCCAGCACCGCGCTATGTGCCGGCCCGCCTTGCGCTGTCGGCGATCACCCGCCCCGGATCACCGGTGCGATCGGTCATCATCGCCTTTGGCCTTGGTCTGTCGGTACTGGTTACCGTCGCCCTGTCGCAAACAAATATCAGCCGGCAGATAGACACGCGCGTGTCAGAGGATGCGCCCGCCTGGTTCTTCATCGATATTCAGCCGGCACAGATTGACAGCTTCATGAACATTGCCGAGGGCACACCCGGCATCAGCAATGTCGGCCGCACACCGATGTTGCGCGGACGAATTTCCGAACTTGGTGGCAGGTCATCCGACAGCTTTGACATGAATAACGGGTCTGCCTGGGTATTGCGCGGTGATCGGGCGCTGACATGGTCGGCCACGCCGCCTGAAACGGGTGAGATCATCGCTGGCAGCTGGTGGCAAAGTGATTACAGCGGCCCGCCAGTGGCCTCGATGAGCGCGGAAGAGGCGCGTGATCTGGGCGTGTGGGTTGGCGACACCGTTGTTTTCAATGTCCTTGGTCGGCCCATAACGGCAGAGATTGTCAATATCCGCGAGGTTGAGTGGGAGAGCTTCAGCATCAATTTCGTCTTCGTGCTGTCTCCCGGTGTATTGGAGGCAGCGCCGCACAGCTGGATGGCAACAACCTATGCCACCGACGATGCCGCCGCCACTGAAGTAGAGCGCAATGTGGCCAATGAGTTTGCCAATATATCGGCGATTTCGGTGCGCGAGGCCGTGGACACGGCACAGCGTGTGATCGGGTTGCTGGGTGCGGCGGTACAGCTGACAGCCGCTGTCACACTGGTTGCCGGGCTTGCAGTTCTGGCCGGCACGGTGGCAAGCACCGAGGCACAGCGCCTTGCTGATTCGGTCATTCTGAAAGTATTGGGGGCCACGCGCGTCGCCATCACCATCGCCTGGCTTCTGGAATATGCGCTGCTGGGCGTACTGGCTGCGGCTGCCGCGACCATCATCGGCACGATTGCCAGTTGGGCAATGATCGAGACATTGCTGCAAAGCAGTTTCGAGATGGATTTCGGGCTTGTTCTGATCACCACATTGGCAGGCGCCGCGGGCACAGCTGTACTGGGATTAATCGGTGCGGCCCGCACACTGGGGCGCAAGCCGGCACCGCTGCTGCGCGAAATCTGATCCCGAAACCATCACCGCCCGCAGGCCGACATCTGCAAAAACCGATGCCTTGCCCTAGAAAAGGCCTTCAATCTCGCCGTCGTCATTCAGCCAGATCGATTCAGCCGCTGGCACGCTTGGCAGGCCCGGCATGGTCATGATCTCGCCGCAGATGGCGACGATGAAACCGGCCCCTGCCGACAGTCGTACCTCGCGGACTGGCACCGAATGGCCAGTTGGCGCGCCGCGCTGATTGGGGTCGGTGCTGAAGCTGTACTGGGTCTTGGCCATACAGACCGGCAGATGCCCGTATCCCTGCTCTTCCCACTGGGCGAGCTGGTCGCGAATTTTTTTGTCGGCCAGCACCTCATCAGCGCGGTAGATGCGCTTGGCAATTGTTTCAATCTTCTCGAAAAGCGGCATGTCATCAGGATAGATCGGGGCAAAATTGCTGATATCGGAATCGGCNATTTCAGCCACCCGCGCCGCCAGTGNNGCCGACCCCTTGGACCCCAGTTCCCAATGGCGCGACACAATGGCTTCACTGCCCTGATCGTCTACATAGTCCTGAAGGGCAGCCACCTCGGCATCCGNATCGCCAAGGAAATGGTTAACCGCCACCACAACGGGCACACCAAAGCTTTTCAGATTTTCGATATGACGGCCAAGATTCGCGCAACCGGCCTTTACAGCATCGACATTTTCAGTGCCCAGATCGGCCCGCGCCACACCACCATTCATCTTCATCGCACGGACAGTGGCCACCAGCACGACCACACTTGGCGACAGGCCAGCCTTGCGGCATTTGATGTTCAGGAATTTCTCGGCACCCAGATCGGCACCAAACCCGGCTTCGGTCACCACATAATCAGACAGTTTCAGCGCTGTCTGCGTGGCAATAACCGAATTGCACCCATGTGCGATATTGGCAAACGGGCCGCCATGCACAAATGCCGGGTTGTTTTCAAGCGTCTGCACCAGATTGGGCTGCAATGCCTGCGCCAGCAGCACCGTCATCGCACCGTCAGCCTTGATGTCGCGGCAGTAAACTGGCGTCCGGTCCCGCCGATACGCGACAATGATATCGCCAAGGCGTTGCTGCAAGTCCTCAAGATCGGTTGCCAGACACAGGATCGCCATGACCTCGGACGCNACCGTGATNTCAAATCCGGTCTGGCGCGGAAATCCGTTCGACACGCCGCCAAGGCTGCTGACAATATCGCGCAGCGCCCGGTCATTCATATCAACAACNCGCCGCCATGTTACCCGGCGCTGGTCGATATCCAGCTTGTTGCCCCAATAGATATGGTTGTCGATCATCGCTGACAGCAGATTATGCGCCGATGTGATGGCGTGGAAATCACCCGTGAAATGAAGGTTCATATCCTCCATCGGGACAACTTGTGCATAACCGCCACCCGCAGCACCGCCCTTCATNCCGAAACACGGGCCAAGNGAGGCTTCGCGGATACAGACGGTTGCCNGTTTGCCNATCGCNTTCAGCCCGTCAACCAGCCCGACCGTGGTCGTTGTCTTGCCTTCNCCTGCCGGTGTCGGGTTGATCGCCGTCACCAATATCAGTTTGCCATCTTCACGACCCGCCTGCGCAGCGATGAATTCTGCCGAAACCTTGGCCTTGTCATGCCCGAAGGGGACAAGATCATTGGCTGAAATGCCCAGTTTTGCGCCAATGTCCTGAATTGGCTGTTTGCTGGCTGCNCGCGCAATTTCAATGTCCGTGGGATGGCTCATCANTTGAATCCTTCTGAAAAATGCTGACACCGTGTGCTGGCTTAGCGTCACCGGATGCGGCTGGCTGTAACGGCCTCGCCACAAAACGTCACATAAGCGTCCAGCCAAACAAAAGGCAGCGCAATGCAGGAAAGAGACATTGCTGCTTTGCCGCCACCGAAAAATCTGTGCCCNAATAATCTGTGCNCGAAAAATCTGCGTTGCGGGGGGGCACATGATCGGCTATCACAGCGGCCATGAAACAGGATCACGTCAAAAAAGTCGTCCTCGCCTATTCGGGCGGGCTCGATACCTCGGTTATTCTGCGCTGGCTGCAGGATGAGTATAACGCCGAAGTTGTCACCTTCACCGCCGATATCGGCCAGGGTGAAGAGGTTGAACCGGCACGCGCGAAAGCCNAAATGCTCGGCATCAAGGAGNTCTTCATCGANGATCTGCGCGAAGAATTTGTACGCGANTATGTATTCCCGATGTTCCGTGCCAACCCGCTTTATGAAGGCATGTACCTTCTTGGCACCTCGATCGCGCGGCCATTGATTGCCAAGCGCCAGATCGAAATTGCCCGTGCCGTCNGTGCTGACGCTGTATCGCATGGTGCCACCGGCAAGGGTAATGATCAGGTCCGTTTCGAACTTGCCTATTANGCACAGCAACCCGATATCAGGGTCATTGCCCCATGGCGGGAATGGGATCTGGGGTCACGCACCAAGCTGATCACCTATGCCGAGCAGAACCAGATACCGATTCCGCGCGACAAACGCGGCGAAGCGCCATTCAGCGTCGATGCCAACCTGTTGCACATCTCTGCCGAGGGCAAGGTGCTNGAGGACCCGTGGGTCGCGCCNGAAGAATATGTCTTCTCACGCAGCGTGTCGCCCGAGGATGCGCCGGACAGCCCGACAGAAATCGAGATCACGTTCGAGGCTGGCGATCCGGTGGCCATCGACGGTGTGGCCATGTCGCCGGCCACAATCCTTGCAAGGCTCAACGAGCTTGGCGGGGCGAACGGCATCGGGCGTCTTGATATGGTGGAAAACCGCTTTGTCGGGATGAAGTCGCGCGGCGTCTATGAAACCCCGGGCGGCACAATCCTGCTGACCGCACGGCGGGCGATGGAATCGATTACCCTTGATCGCGGCGCAGCGCACCAGAAGGATGAACTGATGCCGCGCTATGCAGAGCTTGTCTATAACGGGTTCTGGTTCTCGCCAGAGCGCGAGATGCTGCAGGCAGCGATTGACAGCTGCCGCGACGCGGTGCGCGGTGTGGTGCGGGTCAAACTCTACAAGGGCAATGTGATTGTCACCGGCCGCAAGTCACCCAATTCGCTGTATAACGCTGATCTGGTGACCTTTGAGGAAGGGGCGGTGGATTATGACCATGCCGATGCGCACGGCTTTATCCGGCTGAACGCCTTGCGTCTGCGCGTCAACCGCATGGTCAGCGACACGGACTGAAACACACCCACCAGCACACACACCAACATACCGGGACACTGACTGTCCGGCATGCCAATCCTGCTGGCCACAGCAGGCCTTTGGCCTGAAAACCTATTGGTCTGTACAGATGTCGCCTACCGTGTCGTCAAGAT
>NYTO01000050.1 GCA_002683535.1 SAR116 cluster bacterium | reverse complement strand
CGACATCCTTTGGCAGAGGCAGGTATAAGATGAATGCTGCGGTCGCACGGGTGTTTCCGATTGCCGCTGTAGTGGCTGCCATCATGATCGTCTGGTACGGCTTCACCGTCTATCTGAACGCGCCTTGGCAGATTGAAAAATACGAAAAAGCCGGCATCGAATGGCAGATGGAAGATCTCGTGCGCGATACAATGGCGCTGGACCGCCCGATCCTGCCGGCACCGCATCAGATTGTAAGCGAAATCTGGCAAACCACAGTTGAGAAAAAGATCACGTCAAAGCGTTCGCTGATTTATCACGGCGGAATCACGCTGTCCTCGACGCTTCTGGGATTTTTGATGGGCACGGTTCTGGGAATTGGACTGGCGGTTTCGATTGTCGAAAATCGGGCAATGGACAAGTCGCTGATGCCCTGGATCATTACCAGCCAGACGATCCCCATACTTGCGATCGCGCCGATGATCATCGTGGTCCTGAATTCTATCGGGTTGACGGGATTGCTGCCCAAGGCAATGATTTCAACCTATCTGAGCTTCTTTCCGGTTGTTGTCGGCATGGTCAAGGGGTTGCGCAGTCCGGACCCGATGCATATCGACCTGATGCGNACCTATAAGGCGACCCGCATGCAGCTTTTCTGGAAGCTTCGCCTGCCAACCTCGGTGCCGTACCTTTTTGCATCCATGAAAGTGGCAATCGCCATCAGCCTTGTNGGGGCGATTGTCGGTGAACTGCCGACNGGTGCCATTGCCGGGCTTGGTGCCCGTCTGCTGGCCGGATCCTATTACGGCCAGACAATCCAAATCTGGTCAGCCCTGATTTCTGCGGCCTGTATGGCGGCGGTTCTTATCAGCATTGTCGGACTTGTCAGCCACATCACACTTAAACGCATGGGGCTGCAGCAATGACCGGCTTCCAGACATTGCTGTCCAGACTTGGTGCGGCTACAGCCTTGCTGGCGTTTGCGTCAGGATTGTTTGGTGGCAGCACCGACATGGCGGTGGTCGGGGGCAGTTTGCTGCTGCTGCTGGCCGGCGTCCGGCATTTCACCGGTATCCTGCCACATGTCGGGATTGACCTTNGNGCCGGGCTGGTGGGAATGGCGGTGCTGTTTTTGGTGCTGGATTCCGGAATGGGTGCGGATTTCTGGTGGCTTCTGGTTGCCAGCTGGCTGTTCAGTTGGCTTGCCGTGGAGCGGGGCATGATGTCACTGACAAATAGTCCCGTGCTTTCAAATACCCTTTTGCTGGCCGTACCAGTGTTTTTCGGGATGTGGATCATCTTTGTCTGGCAGATGCTGGCTGTCGGGCTGGATATTCCCATGGTGCTTTTGCCATCGCCNGCCCAGATTGCNGTGCGTTTCATGGCATCCACAGCTGTGCTCTGGGCGGATTTCCAGCAGACCTTCCTGAAATCGGCTCTGATTGGCTATTTGCTGGGTTGTGGCAGCGCCTTCATTCTGGCGATCATCATTGACCGTGTGCCCTTTCTGCAGCGCGGCCTGCTGCCCGTCGGCAATTTCGTCTCGGCGCTTCCGGTGATCGGTATCGCACCCATAATGGTCATGTGGTTTGGNTTCGACTGGCAGTCAAAGGCAGCGGTTGTCGTGGTGATGACCTTCTTTCCGATGCTGGTGAATACCGTTGCAGGCTTGCAAGCCAGCCAGGCGATGGAGCGCGATCTGCTGCGCACCTATGCCTCATCCTATTTNCAGCTGTTGNTNAAGCTNCGGCTTCCNACAGCGGCCCCCTTTATCTTCAANGCNNTGAAGATCAACTCGACGCTGGCNCTNATNGGTGCCATCGTNGCCGANTTCTTCGGCACCCCNATTGTGGGTCTTGGCTTNCGCATTTCCACCGANGTTGGACGNATGAANCTNGANATGGTNTGGGCGGNNATNGTNGTNGCGGCNCTTGCCGGATCNNTAAGCTANGGCCTTCTNNGCCTGCTGGANNNGCAGGTNACNTTCTGGCACCCCTCNAACCGNCGGAAACAATTCATAANCNNNNCAGGGAGAATGANATGAANAAACTNCTTAGCNTCACTGGCCGTTCTTGCCATCTCGGCAACAACCGCCTCGGTGGCGCAGGCTGCCGACAAGCTTGCACTGCAGTTGCAGTGGGTCACACAGGCCCAGTTTGCCGGCTATTATGTGGCGCTCGACAAGGGTTATTATAAGGATGAAGGTCTTGATGTTACCATCAAGCCCGGTGGCCCTGATATCGCGCCACCACAGGTGCTTGCTGGTGGCGGTGCCGACCTGATGCTGAACTGGATGCCGTCTGCCCTTGCTGCACGCGAAAAGGGCTTGCCCCTGGTAAATATCGCACAGCCNTTCAAGTCGTCNGGCTTGCAGCTGACATGCCGTAAGGAAACNGGCATCAAGTCACCAGANGATTTCCGGGGCAAGACCATCGGCGTCTGGTTCTTCGGCAACGAGTATCCGTTCCTGTCCTGGATGAGCCAGCTTGGCATTCCAACCGATGGCGGCGACAATGGTGTGACTGTTCTGAAACAGGGTTTCAATGTTGATCCGCTGTTGCANAAGCAGGCTGATTGCATCTCAACCATGACATACAACGAGTACTGGCAGGTCATTGATGCCGGAATCTCACCGGATGAACTGGTGGTGTTCAAATATCAGGATCAGGGCGTCTCTACCCTTGAGGATGGCATCTATGTTCTTGAAGANCGGCTTGCGGATGCNGCCTTCCAGGATCAGCTGGTGCGTTTTGTAAGAGCNTCCATGAAGGGCTGGAAGTGGGCAGAGGCAAACCCGAATGACGCTGCTGATATCGTTCTCGACAATGACGCCTCTGGCGCACAGACCGAAAAGCATCAGCGACGCATGATGGGAGAAATCGCCAAGCTTACAGCCGGNTCAAACGGNTCACTTGATCCTGCCGATTTCGACCGCACTGTTGCAACATTGCTGAAAGGCGGTTCCGACCCGGTGATCACCAAGGCACCAGAAGGTGCATGGACCCACATGATCACTGACAAGGCTTTATAAGCCAAGGCTTGTGGAAAAGAAGAATGGGGCTGTCCAATGTGGTGATGGCCCCATTTCCTTGATTGAACATGACATTGATTTTTTATCCGGGTGATGCCCGTATCAGTGAAGTCACGCCGTCTGATNATGTATGACGGTGATCAACGCAGCATCNTGTACANANTGGTATGGTGCAGAATGTTGTGGNGANCAGCTGGATTTGTGATGGGATGACATAATGAATCGCATACATACCCAAGACGAGTGGGCGGCTATNGCAAAAGAAGTTCTGCCTGCCAGCGGTTTTGGAAATTTTGACCATAGTGTGATCATTGCCANCGGCAAAGGCAGCCATGTTTGGGATGAAGACGGCAACGAATATATCGATTACCTGATCGGTTCCGGCCCGATGCTGGTTGGACATGGGCATCCGGAAGTGCTTGAAGCGGTGNTGGAACAGCTGCCGCTGGGAATGACTTTTTTTACCAACAATGCCCGCGGCATTGAACTTGCCGAAGAGATCGGCAAGGCCATGGCCTGTATTGAACAAGTCAGGTTCGTGACCTCTGGCAGCGAGGCGGATATGTATGCAATGCGCCTTGCGCGCGCATATACAGGCAAGAACCGCATTCTGAAATTCGAGGGTGGCTATCACGGGATGAGTCCCGAGGCGCAAATGAGCCTTGCCCCTGAAGTTGAAGTGAATTTCCCCCAAGCCATACCCGACAGCGCCGGAATCCCCGACAGTGTCATNGACCAGACATTGATCGCGCCGTTTAACGATCTGGAGGCAGTGGCATCGCTGTTGGCGGAACATGACGACATAGCTGCTGTAATCGCTGAACCCTTGCAGCGCATCATAGCGCCAAAGCCGGGATTTCTTGAAGGTCTTCGGGCGCTCTGCGACAAACACAATGTTCTATTGATTTTTGATGAGATCGTTACCGGTTTCCGCCTTGCTTATGGCGGGGCGCAGGAACGCTATGGGGTGACGCCGGATATATGCACGTTGGGCAAAGTTATCGGCGGCGGCTTTCCTCTTGCGGCCCTGGGTGCGCGTGCCGACATCATGCAGCATTTCGACAAGTCTGTTGTTGGTTCCGACAAGTGGCTCATGCAGCTTGGAACATTGGCAGGAAACCCGATCGCCGCCGTTGCGGGGCTCAAGACAATGGAAATCCTGCGTCGCCCCGGCAGCTACACGAAACTGAGAGAGATAGGCACGGCCATCCAGAAGGTGCAAAGCGACGCTTTGTCCGATGCCGGGATTGATCANCAGATTTGTGGGGACCCGACACTTTTCGATATCATATTTACCGATGTGGCGTGCATTGATTATCGAACTGCCAGACATAATGATGCTGAAAGCGGCGCGATCTATAACAGCGTGTTGCGCNCACATGGTATCTTGAAAGCACCAAGCAAGGTGTATCCATCGCTTACAATAACGGATGCAGATATAGATAAGACGAAAACTGCGGCGATTGCGGCGGTGGCGGCGGTGGCTTCATANAGACAAGACGGTTCAGCCTAGAATACACGCNTGTCCTTGCCGTATTCCAGATGCCCAGACACGCCGGCAGTGAATNNGCGGTGGGGGCACCACAGGCAACAGGCCGCGACGGCGCGGCAGCGTTGAGGGCGCGCCGCAGACTGCCGACATCTGCAATGCCTCATTCAGTGATAGCAAGAGGCTGCTTCAGCCGTCAGTTTCGAGATAGATATGTTTGGTCTCGAGAAAGTCATTCATCGCCTCAATGCCATGAAGCCTGCCGATCCCNCTCTCTCGATATCCGCCTGTCTCGACCTCGGCCAGAAGGCGGTTGTGGCAGTTCATCCAGACCGTGCCGAANTGTAGTTTGCGCCCCATCCGCATGGACCGGTTAAGGTCGGTTGTGTAGACGGATGCTGCCAGCCCATAGCGGGTGGCGTTCGCCTTGGAAAGCGCCTCCTCCTCGCTGCTGAACCGCTCCAGCGAGACGATTGGACCGAAAAGTTCATCTTGAACNAGATCGTGGCCTACATCATCGATCTCGAACATTGATGGCGTAATGAAATATCCTTTGGCAAGNTCACCTTTCCCTAAGCCGCCATGAACCACCATGTCTGCTTCGCTGGCGGCGCGGTCGATGATAGTGGCAAGGCGCTGCTGGTTCGCACCATCGATGATCGGGCCGAGTTCCGTTTCAACGTTGCTGGCATCGCCTGCTCTCACCGAAGCAAGTGCATCTGTCAGGCGGGTCTTCATGCTGTCATAGACGCTGTCCTGAACCAGAATACGGCTGATGCAGGTGCACATCTGACCGTTCAGCGCCAGCACCCCGCGGCGAATTTCAGCTACCGACCTGTCGAGGTCAGCGTCATCAAAGACAAGCGCCGGTGCCTTGCCGCCAAGTTCAAGCGAGACATGTTTGATGGTGTTGGCCGCATTGGCCATAATGATCTTGCCGGTGCGCGACGAACCGGTGAATGAAATCACGTCGACTTCCGGATGGGTCGACAAGACCGTTCCAACCTCGGTCCCATGTTCGTTTACCGAATTGACGATGCCTGCCGGCAGTGAAGACGCCTCGTGGAAGCAAGCCATGATGGCAGCGTTGGTGAGCGGGGTCTGCGGGGCGGGCTTTATCACGACCGCGCACCCCGCCGCGAGCGCCGGTGCCACCGAGCGCACCAGAAGTGTTATCGGCGCGTTCCATGGCACAATCACAGAGACGACCCCCGACGGCTCGCGGGTCATCAGGCTGAGCTTGCCTTCACCGCTTTCAAAGGTGCGGCCAAAGACGTTGCGGGCGACCCCGGCATAATATCTTGCTTCACCATAACCGGCAGCGACCTCGTGCCGGGACTGGCTGACTACCTTGCCATTTTCACGGGCCATCAGGGCAGCGATCTCGTCGGCCCGGCCTTCAAGAATATGGGCGAATTCGAGAAGGGCGGCGGCGCGCTGGCGCGGGCTGCTTTGCCAATCGGTGGTCTCGTAGGCGTTTCGTGCGGCCATTACAGCCCGGTCAGCAAGATCGGCCGACCCGTTGGGTGCTGTTCCAATAATGCTGCCATCGGACGGGTTTTCAACTTGTGACATACCGTTTGGTGCGTCCGAAACCCACGCGCCGGCGATGTAGTGATGTCCTGATTGGGCTGTCATTGATCGTCTCCAAAATTTCCGATGGCACGGTCCAGTATATGTGCGGCATCTGCATCAGCGCATGACCCTGTCCAGGCCACGAAATGGTCGGGCCGGACCAGAATGGCCTCGGCCTTATAGGTGTCCACCAGCGCTGTCTTCGCCAGATCAAGGGTTTCAAGAGGCACGCCGCGGGCTGCGGCAGCGGATATGAACGCCTCTGTCATGATGGCATCACCTGTCAGGTTCAGCAGGGTGAAGCCGGAACCAAGGTGATCCCACAATTCACCTTCACCTGACGGTGGCATTGGTGACAAATGGTGGCCTGCCTGCGCCACAAAACCATGGATGCCTGTGGCGCCGGACCGCGCCTCCGGCTGTCCGCAGACAATCGGCGATCCCGCGTAATGCGGCAAATATTGTGTCACCATACTGTCATCACCTGCCGCACGTTGCGCCCAGGCATCTTCGAAGCTGGCCAGATCCTTTTCGGGGTTGAAGGAATCGGTGAATGCGCGGTCCTCAATGATGGATTTCAAGATAAAGTCATCACGAGTGGAGGCAAAGACCGGATGCCGCTCTGTCGAATAGCTTGCCAAAAGATGTGTGCCACCCCAGCCCTTCAAGCAGGCGGCGAGCTTCCATGACAGGTTGCGGACATCCTCAAAGCCGGTATTAATTCCGTAGCCGCCATAAGGCGGATGTGAATGCGCCGCGTCACCTGCGATGAATATCCGGCCCTTGCCATAAGTGTCGGCAAGGCTGAGCCGCAGGTCCCAGAAGCCTACATATTCGAAATCAACGTCAATCTGGGCACCGACCGCCTTTTCAAGGAAGGCGTGGAAGTCGAAATTGTCGCGTGTCGTGCCATCTGGCACCGGCGCATGGAAAAACCAGTTGCCGTCCAAATCTACCCGGCCAAGGAATTGCCAGTACCCTTTCAAGTCCGGATTGATGGCGTTGAAAATCGTCTTGTCGCCATAGACCGACAGCTTTTCGTCAAGCTGGCTTGAATT
>NYTO01000049.1 GCA_002683535.1 SAR116 cluster bacterium | reverse complement strand
CAGATGATCGGGGCAGATACGCTTGCCGATATTGTTGCCGGCCGGGCACCGGCCTTCGATCGGGATGGTGACCAGCATTATAATTTGATGTCAGCTTTGCACAAGACGCTGCGCGGGTCGGACGCTGATGCGGCGCTTTACTGGCTGGCGCGGATGTTTTCCGGTGGCGAGGACCCGCACTATATCCTGCGGCGCCTGACGCGGTTTGCATCAGAGGATATTGGCCTTGCCGAACCCGAGGCATTGCCGCGGGCATTGGCCGCGTGGCAGGCCTATGAACGGCTTGGCAGCCCCGAAGGTGATCTGGCGATTGCCAGTCTTGTGATCTATCTGGCGACCGCCCCAAAATCAAATGCGGCCTATGTGGCGCTGAAGGCGGCGAACCGCGCTGCCGGTGAGACCGGGTCCCTGATGCCGCCNGCGCATATNCTGAANGCNCCNACATCGCCTNATGAANGATCTNGGCTATGGCAGNGNTTATGCCTATGACCATGATGATCCTGACGGGTTTTCAGGGCAGGACNGCTTTCCTNATGGCATGGACCGCCAGCGTTTCTACCGGCCGGTGGAACGCGGCTATGAACGCGAAGTTGCCAAGCGGCTGGCCTATTGGGACAAGCTGCGTGCCGACAAGGCGAAGGGAGGGGAAGCGTGACAGGGATCATGTTGATCGCGGTGGCCACTGGTGGTGCCTGTGGTGCCCTTGTACGCTATGGCGTAATGCTGGTGATGGGTGCTGGCATNTTTGGCTTTGCCGGCCCNATGGCGACGCTGACNGTCAATGTCTGCGGCAGNGCCCTGATGGGNCTTGTGGCTGGNGGACTGGCGGCGGGGGTGATGATGCCTGAACCATTGCGCCTGTTCATNGCGGTCGNGTTTCTGGGCGCATTGACGACNTTTTCCACCTTCGCCCTTGATGCAGGGGTTTTGTTNCAGCGCCAGAGCAATATGGCCGCGCTTGCCTATATCGCGCTGTCGGTTGCCCTGTCGCTGCTGGCCTTTGCCGCAGCGCATATGCTGGCCAATATTGNTCTGGACCGTGGTGCTTCATAGCGATGACAGATGATGGTGAAAAACTTCCCGACTGGTGGATGCTGACTGTCCCCGAAGATGAAGACAGCACGCGTGTTGACCGGTTTTTGCGCCGTCAGGTGCCGGGTCTGACGCAGGGGCCGGTTGAAAAGATGCTGCGTGTAGGCCTGATCCGTCTTGATGGCAAGAAAGCGCGCCCTGCCGACAGGCTGGCGGCGGGTCAGATATTGCGTCTGCCACCACATCTGCGTGACGGCGTTGATGCCCCGCCCGGAGNTGGGACGAAGACGGCTGTCAANGCACNGAATCCGGTGGCTGATGCCCGTCTGCGCAAGGATTTTGATGCGATGGTGGTTGCCGAAGGGCGGGACTGGCTGGTGATCAACAAGCCTGGCGGGCTGGCGGTGCAGGGNGGCACCGGTACAAAAAAGCATGTTGATGGCATGTTGCAGGCTCTNGCCGGCGGTTCACAAGACAGGCTGCGCCTNGTTCACCGCATCGACAAGGATACATCNGGTCTGTTGCTGCTGGGCAAGGGGCGTGCGGGCGCGNGGCGNCTGACCCGNGCCTTTCAGGCGCATGAGATNGAAAAGACCTATNTGGCGCTGGTGGCCGGACTGCCACCNGAAAATATGCGGATCAACGTGCCGCTGGCAAAAGGCGGCGGACCGGGGCATGAATTGATGCAGGTTGATGAGGATGGCCAGCATGCCATCAGTGAATTGCGGCGGGTTGACCATGCGGCGCGGCGGTATGCGCTGGTGGCGCTGCGGCCATTGACCGGACGGACACATCAGCTGCGCGTACATATGGCGCATATCGGTCACCCGATCATGGGTGATGGCAAATATGGCGGTNAGGCTGCGCATCCGGGTGGCGTTATCGCTGGCAAGCTGCATCTGCACGCCTGGCAACTGGTACTTCCGGATGGAAAAAAGATAGAGGCGCCGCTGCTNTCCACNATGGAATCCCCCTNGGTTTCGCCATTGGGCAACAGCTTGTCGGCGCTGGGGCTTGCGATGCCGGCCGCCGACTGGCAGTTTGCCTGACTGATNCCGCGTTGTTCTGAAGAGAGGCCTGTCAATGTCCGCAAAAAAGCGCTTTTACACGACGGTTGATGTCAGCGAGGANGCTGCCGGATTTGGTGTGACGCTGGATGGGCGGGCCGTGCGATCGCCTGCCGGCACATTGGCGCAGATGCCATCGCGCCCGCTNGCCGAAGCTGTGGCTGCTGAATGGCAGGCGCAGGAGCAGGAAATANAGCCTGCCAGCATGCCCTTGTTCAGCCTGACCGTGACAGTCATCGACCGGGTAACCCCGCAGCGCGCCGCCATTCTGCACGAGCTTGAAGCCTATGGCGGCAATGANCTGCTGTGTTATCACGACAGCGATGATGCCGCGCTGGCCGCGCGCCAGCAGACGGGCTGGATGCCATGGATCGACTGGGCGCGCGACAGTCTGGGGGCCGATCTGCAGGTCGCCACCGGTATTATGCCTGTCAGCCAGTCACCGGCGGCCCGTGCGGCACTTGCCGAGGCTGCTGCCAGTTTTGATGACTGGGTGCTTGGTATGCTTCATCGCACGGTAACGCTGGGCGGGTCACTGGTGCTGGGGCTGGCGTTTCTAAAGGGCAGGATGGATGCAAATGCCCTGTTTGAGGCCGCGTTCCTTGATGAATTATGGCAGGCCGAGAAATGGGGCAGTGACTGGGAGGCTGAGGATCGCCGCGCCGGCATCAAGTCCGAACTGGCCGATGCCGAACGGTTTCTGCATCTTGTGCGGGTGTCGGGGTAACGGCATGCTGACGCCCGCGCTGGAATCGCAGCTGTCAGATTTTGATCCGGGTGATCTGGGCCCCCATGCGGCGGCTCTGTTCGCGGAATTGCGCCGGGCTGTGCGTGCTGGCATGCCGCTAAGCGCGCTTGTGCTTGCGGCTACATTGGTGGATGTGGTCGCGCATGAAGAGGCTGGACCAGCCGGCCATATTGACGGAATTGACTTTGCCTATGCGGGCAACAAGGCTGCGCTTGGCTGGTTGCGTGGGCGGCGCAATGCAGTGCTGCACCATGAAGGGCCGGGCGACGGGCTGATGGGCGAGGCTGCAGCGCTGGACTGGCAGTGGCGCGATGCCGAACGCGGGGTGAGCGCGCTGCTTGACTATCTGGATAATCTCGTCAGGTATGATGTATCGGACTAGCCGTCTGGTTCATGCTGGCGGATCCGGAAAATGCCGCTCAAAGCAGGATGCAAGCGCTGTATCCAGCTGTGCCATGTCGCAGGTGATTCCCTGTGCAGCAAGCGATGTCACACCGCCATCACGCACCCCGCAGGGCACGATCCGGTCAAACGCAGACAGGTCGGGATCAAGATTGATGGCAATGCCGTGCCAGCTGACCCACCGGCTGATCCGCACGCCAATGGCGGCAATCTTGTCAAGTTGACCATCTCCTGCCACCCAGATACCCGGATGACCATCCCGGCGCTGACCGGTCACGCCAAAGCTGGCAAGCGTGTCGATAATCCAGGCTTCAAGCGCCTGCACATAGGCACGTACATCCGGATTGCGTGCGCCAAGGTCCAGCANCACATACGCCACCCGCTGGCCNGGGCCGTGCCAGGTCCATTGTCCGCCGCGCCCGCTGCGATGTACGTCAATCCCGCCAGTGTCAACAAGGTCGGTATCCTGCGCNGAGGTGCCGCCCGTCAGCACCGGCGCATGTTCCAGCAACCACACNTCCTCGCCAGNGGTGCCGGCGCGNATGCCGGNTGCATGTGCGGCCATTGCCTCAATCGTGGGGGCNTAGGCCTGCTGCCGGTCAAANGTNCGAAAGNCTGGCCGCGTCATAGCCCACCCNGGCTGAGCGGCATATGCCGGTTGACGTCTTTATACAGCAGATATCGAAANGGTTCNGAACCGGTTGCTGTACAGGCTTGCGGGCAAAANGCACGCAGCCACAGGAAGTCACCAGCCTCGACCGCGACCCAGCTTGTGTTGAGCAGATAGTCAGCCTTGCCCTGCAGGATGAACAGCCCGTGTTCCATGACATGCGTTTCGGCAAAGGGAATACAGCCGCCCGGCTGGAAGGTGACGATATTCACATGCATGTCATGGCGCATATCCGCGGGATCAACAAAGCGGGTGGTGGCCCAGACGCCATCGCAATCGGGCATAGGGATCGGGCTTACATCAGCGTCGCTGGTAACAAAGGCCTCAGGCGCGTCGATGCCTTCGGCCGGCATATAGCGCTTGCGGATCCAGTGCCAGGCGGCAGGGGCGGCGCCGGTTGCGTGCAGTGACCAGTTCGTTCCCGCCGGCACAAAGGCATAGCCGCCAGCCGCCATATCATGCGCTGTATCGCCAATGGTCAGGCGCAGTGTTCCGCCTGTTACAAAGATGACAGCCTCGGCANCCGGATTGTTTTCAGGCGTNTCGCTGCNACCTCCGGCGGCTGTCTCCANCAGATAATGCGAGAATGTCTCGGAAAATCCGGTCATCGGNCGGGCCAGCACCCACATGCGGGTGGCCTGCCAGCCGGGCAGGAAACTGGTGGTGATATCGCGCTGCACATCGCGCGGGATCACGGCATAGGCATCGGTGAAGATGGCGCGGCCCTCGGCGCTGGCGGATTGCGGCGGCAGACCGCCCGGGCAATCAGGATAAGTGAAGGCGGCGCTGGCACTGCTGCTGGTACTGCTGCTGCTGCTGCTGGCGTGGGTGGTGGCCGGTTTGGCCGCAGACGCGTGTGATGATGGAGGTTTGAGCGACATTCGGCAGATATTCCAGACGGGCAGGGGACGGGCAAGGGACAGACGGCGCGCAGGATAACACAGGCCGGGCATGCCGTCATCTGCCCGTCAAAACCGCTTGATTAAAGCCGGCCAGAGTGACATAAACGGCGCATCTTAGCGTGCGGCCGTGGCGGAATTGGTAGACGCGCAGCGTTGAGGTCGCTGTGGGTTAATAACCCGTGGAAGTTCGAGTCTTCTCGGCCGCACCATCCCCTCATCTAAACACCTGATATGTCAGCACATTATGTGCAACAGATTAGGTGTGTGAAATAGAATGAGAAAGAAAAATGCTCCCGAACATGTGATGATTCGTGATGGCGTTTACTATTATGTTCGTCATATTCCTCATGATTTAGCCCCAGTTTACTCAGTGACGAGGCTTTGCTTCAGCCTGAAGACTAAATCACTCAAGGCTGCAATCCGAACTTCAAAGTCTGTAAGTCAACGCCTTGAGGACTATTGGCTGGGTTTAAGGCTCCAGAACATGGATATACCTGCCATTCAGGTAGTTAGAACCAGTGATGAAGCAAATGATGCAACTTTGTCTTTATCAGAAGCCTGTGAGTTATACCTTCGGCTCAAAGGTGTGGGTAAAGACAAGGTGTTCATTAGAACAGCCAATAGAAATACCCAGTATGTGACCAAGTTATTGGGCGATAGACCTATATCCTCGTATTCATCCAATGAAGCAGCCCAGTTCCGTGACTGGTGCATTGAAGAAGGTATGGGCATTAAGACAGTAAAGCGTGTTTTCTCGTCTATTAGAGCCATCGTAAATCTAGCGATAGCAGAAGAAGGGCTTGATTGTTCCAATGCCTTCGCAAAGACGTACTTTCCTAATGATGATAATGCTCAATCAAGACAGCCTATCTCAATGGAAGGCATCAGGAAGGTGCAATCTCTTTGCAAAGACATTGACGATGAGATGCGTTGGTTAATTGCTCTTATCAGTGACACTGGCATGAGGCTTGGTGAAGCTGCAGGTCTATTGAAAGAGGATATTAAACTTGATGACCGTATTCCTCATATAGACCTCAAACCTCACTCGTGGAGGAGTCTTAAGACTAAAGGCAGTCAAAGACTCATTCCTCTTACTAAAGAGGCTTTGTGGGCTTCTAATCGTCTTCTAGAGGCTAATAATGATAGTATCTTCGCCTTTCCGCGTTACTGCAGCGAGACAGGTTGCAAAGCTAACTCAGCCAGTGGTGGATTGAATAAATGGCTGCATCAGTAT
>NYTO01000048.1 GCA_002683535.1 SAR116 cluster bacterium | reverse complement strand
CGCCAGATCCCACCCGATGGTAGCGGCGTCTTCGGCAATCTGCCCCGCTTCCCCGACCAGAAGCGGGCGGGTAAGCCCGGCGGCAACCGCATCGCGCGCCGTTTCCAGCGTGGCGGCACCTGTGGCCCTGACAAATGGCATCGGGCGCGGCGCGGTCCCGGCAGCAAGCGCCAGAAAATCATCCGGACAGGCAGCTGGCGGCGGGCGCAAAAAAGCACTGCTGTTGGTATCTGACAAACTGGCCGCCATTAAAACTGAATCTTTCCCCATAAAGGCCGCCATCCCTGCTGCTTGCGGCCTGTGATCATTTATGTTCGACGCCGGCATCTAAAGCCACCACAATCGGCGCGCCTAACATGAAACTGCAAGCAGGCACTGTCAATCAAACTGCCCGTTCCCGACATCAAATTTGCGTTTCTGATGGCCAACCTTGCCGAATTGATTGCCCGGTATGGCGGCGCATCCGTGATGGTCGCCCTCATGGCCGTAATGTTTCCACCGCCGCCGCAAGCCGCGCCACCCCTTCGGCGATCTGTGATTCTCCGATGGAGGAATAGGCCAGCCGAAAATAGTTTGGCTGCGCTGCGCCCGGCTGGAAAAACACTTCGCCCGGCTCGATCAGCACCCCCATTTCGGCGGCGCGGTCTGCCAGCGCACGTGAAGCCAGCCAGTCAGGACCCTTGACCCAAAAACTGGTACCCCCGAAATGTGATGCCGTATGCGAAAACAGCTGATGCTGGTCCAGCGCCGCCTGCAGCACCTGCCTGCGCCCGCCGAGATGACGCCGCAATCGTCTGATCTGCGCATCGTAATGACCCAGCGCCATGAAATAGGCCAGTGTGCGCTGGGCATGGCCCGGCGGGTGACGCAGAATCAGATGCCGCAGGGCGCGCGCCTGCTCAACCAGNCGNTCGGGTGCCACCATATAGCCAAGTCGCAACCCCGGAAAAACCGACTTTGACAGGCTGCCAACATAAATGACACGCCCGTCACGATCCTGCGATTTCAATGCAGGTGTTGCCGGTTCAAGAAAGTNCATCTCGAACTCGTAATCATCCTCNACGATGATGAAATCATGTTGCCGTGCCAAATCCAGCAGCGCCCGCCTGCGANCGGCGGGCATGGTATGCGTNGTCGGGCATTGATGGCTGGGCGTGATGAACACAGCATCGCTTTTGGCCAGCACATCGGCATCCAGAACCAGCCCGCCCTTGTCGACCGGCAGGCATGAAATATTGCCGGTACGCTGTTTCAGAATATCACGCAGATCNGGATAGGCCGGGTCCTCGATCACCACATGACGGTCCGCAGAGACCAGCAATTGCGCAATCAGATACAGGGCATTCTGCGCGCCAAGGGTGACAAGAATTTGNTCGGGACGCGCTGCAATCCCGCGGCGCGGCAGACTGCGTGAGCAGATATAATTGACCAGCATCGGGTCATCATCCAGTCCAAAGTCACCAACCATGCGGCCGAAATTGCGCATGCCCAGCGCCTGACGCGCGCAATCGCGCCAGTCAGTCATCGAGAACAGCTCGTTATCGACCTGCCCATAAACAAAAGGAAACGGGTATTCGCGCCAGTTCAGCGGTTTTCGCACCGGGCGGATATCGGTGCAGCTTTGCACCAGCTTGCGATCCCAGTCGATGCCCGCCCCAGAATCACCAGACGCATTGCCGGGCGCATCACCAGGCGCATTGCCGGCGCTTTGCCGGGTGTGCCGGCGGGCGGCACAAGACGCGACACAGGCGCATCAACACTGACAATATAGCCGCTGCGTTCACGCGGCTGCACAAAGCCGGTATCGATCAGCGCCTGATAGGCCAGCACAACCGTGTTGCGTGATACACCCAGCTGCGTTGCCAGCATGCGGCTGGATGGCAGCTTGTCACCCGGCAGAATGGCGCGGGCCAGAATCGCCTCGACCACCGATTCGCGAATTTGTGCCTGCAAACTTGTCTCGGCTTGCGGATCGACAGTGATGATCAGGTGATCCAGCATCTGTTTCCTGGCTGTTGCAGTGGCCAGACTGCGCGGCGAATTGCCCCAGTCGGCGTATTCTGGCTCCATGATAAGCCTGATCTGGTTCTATAGTAGGCTGGAAAGCGTGTCTAGCCTTTGACAACAGCAGGGTGACGTGCAGCATTGGCCTTTNAAANGTGCNATGCGGCGAGACTGCTTTCAAATTGTTGTGAGCGATCNATTCTGGTGCCAGATATCGCNGCCAAATTCCGGNGCCAGATGCAGGCGCCAACTNAGGGAGACCNCCATGTCCGATACAGCCATGTCCTATGATGTGAATTCGCTTGAAGCGCACTGGATGCCCTTCTCTGCNAACCGTGATTTCAAGAAGAANCCGCGGATGGTCGTNAAATCTGAAGGCATGTATATGTGGGATTACAAGGGCGGTCAGGTGATTGACGGGTCCTCGGCCCTGTTCTGCACACCGGCTGGCCATGGGCGGCGCGAGATTGCAGAAGCTGTCTACAACCAGATGCTGAACAATGACTATGCGCCACATTTCCAGCTTGGCCATCCGGGTTCGTTCGAGCTGGCCGAGCGGGTATGCCGGCTGCTGCCAGATGATTTCAACCATCTGTTCTTCACAAATTCCGGGTCAGAGTCAGTGGAAACCGCCATCAAGGTGATCCTGGCCTATCAGCGGGCNCGCGGCGAGGCACAGCGCAACCGGCTGATCAGCCGCGAGCGGGCCTATCACGGCGTCAATATGGGCGGGGTGTCGCTTGCCGGCATGGTCCGCAACCGCGAGACCTTTGGCCTGACGCTGCCGAATATCTCGCTGATTCGCCACACCTGGACCGAGGATCAGCGCTTTTCGAAAGGCCAGCCCAAGACGGGCGCAGAACTGGCGATGGATCTGGACCGGATTGCCGAAAATCTTGGTGGCAGCACGCTGGCGGCTGTGTTCATTGAACCTGTGGCCGGCTCGACCGGTACGCTGGTTCCGCCTGTCGGCTATCTCGAGAAAATCCGCGAAATCTGTGACAAGCACGGCATGCTGCTGGTGTTTGACGAGGTGATCACCGGGTTCGGGCGCATGGGCACACCATTTGCCACGCAGAAATTCAACGTCAAGCCGGACATCATCACCATGGCAAAGGCGCTGACCAATGGTGCCATTCCGATGGGCGGTGTTGCGGTGACAGACGAGATTTATGACACCGTGACGAATGCCGCACCGGAAAATGCCATCGAATTCTTTCATGGCTACACCTATTCGGCACATCCGGCGGCCTGCGCTGCCGGTATCGCCACCCAGAAAATCTATGAAACNGAAGGGCTGTTCGAAAACGCAGCCGCGCTGGAGCCCTATTTCCTCGACGCAATTTTCTCGTTGCAGGATCATCCGATGGTCGCCGATGTGCGCGGCATCGGCATGATGGGTGGCATCGAGGTACATCCNGAAGGGGCCCCCGGCAAGCGCGGCGGCGAGTTGCAGAAAAAGATGTTCTGGAACGGCCTGCATGTGAAATGGACGGGCGATAACGGTATCATTGCGCCGGCTTTTGTCGCTGAACGCAAACATATCGATGAAATTATCGACAAGTTCCGCAAAACCCTCGACCAGATGATGTAAAGCCGCATTGCGGCGGGGGTAAGGCATGGCATTACTGGGAGTCAGCGGTGGTGGCATCNCCGGCATGGCAGCTTCATTGGCAGCCAGTCGGGCTGGCCATGATGTGCTGCAGTTTGCAAGNCCCGCCGACCAGCCACTTGCCGGCGGCCTGCAGATCGCCCCGAATGGCTGGGCAGCACTGACCCGTCTCGGCATTGCTGATGCGGCTGAANCNCGGTCGCTGCGCCTTGACAACATCACCGTGCGGGCTCTCGACAGCGGGGCAACCCTGATCCAGCTGCCATTGGTCCAGCATTATGCAAGTTTCAGCCGCACCGCGCTTTCCGGCCTGCTGCATGATGCGCTGGATGCCGCCGCCAGCCTGACCCGTATCCCCTGCAATCTGACCCATATTNACCAGCCGCAGGGCGGGGCATTGTCTGTCATTGATGAAACTGGCGCACGCCATCATCTTGACGGGCTGATTGCCGCTGACGGTGGCGGTGGCCCCGGCAAGCAACATGTCAGTTCGGGCCAGCGGGGCGCGGATATGGGCGCAAAGCTTGCGATGCGGGCGCAGATTCCGCTGGACAGCCTGCCCGCACATTTTGCCCTGCCAGCCAGCCAGCTGTGGCTGGGTCGCGGTGTGCATGTTGTGCATTACCCGATCGGCGATGACCTGAACCTTGTCGCAACCCTGCCCGCATCGCGCGCCCGTGGCGACTGGCAGCAGACTGTGATGCCGGCCACATCACCGCTGGCCANTCTTGCCGACCCGTCGATCAGCTGGGCCCGCACATCAATTTCATCCGCCTTTACTGCCCCGTGCTGGCGGCGCGGCAGTGTGGTGCTGGCCGGTGACGCCGCGCACAGCATGCCGCCACATCTGGCACAAGGGGCCGGACAGGGGCTGCAAGATGCCGCCAGCCTTCTGGCCTGGCTGGAAAAAGCAGACGATATAGACACCGCCTTTGCCGGTTATGCGCGGGAGCGTGCCGCTGACGTGTCACGGATCGTGCAGAAGGCCGATGTCTCNGGCCGGATCATGGCCATGTCGGGCCCGGCGGCACGGCTGCGTGATCTGGCNTTGAATCTGGGGGGNCCACGCCTGATGCAAAGCTGGCTTGCCGAGGTCTGGGCNGCTGACCCGCNNCTGGCTTGATCCCCCACGCATTGCCATTCATCACGCGGCAGAANTCACCGCAAGAGGCNCCGCCCGTCAGGCCAGACCGCAGCTGCGAATGCGGCTTTCAAAATCCTCACGATTGATATACGAGCCCGCCATCTTGCGCATGCCGCTGAAGGCACCGCGCCCGTGCAGTACGCGCCAGTTGTCAAAAACCAGCATGTCGCCCGGCTGCAAGGTATAGCGCCACTGCATCGCCGGATCATTGGCCATCTGGTCAAAGCGGCAGATGCCGGCATANAGCGCGCGCATGTCCTGATCTGGCANCCGNATGGTATCGCGGTCATAGTTGTTGAAGGTGACCTGCGCCAGCCTGCCATCGGCATGGCATCGCAAAACCGGACGGTTGGCACGCAGCACCACCCCGTCACCCTTATAGATGCCGGTAACGCCGATGCGGGTCAGATCATCATAGATTGTCGGCGCTTCCGCCTTCAGCGCAGCGGCAATACGCGCCCCGTCAACCATGATGGATTCGCCGCCCTGTGCCTTGTAATCAATACATAGCAACAATTGCACACCCGGCGCGTCATGGCTGTAGGTGCCATCGGTATGCGGGCGCAATTCCTTGGGTGTGTAGGCGGAATCGGCCATGTCTTCATTCGCCTCAAATTCAAACAGCCCGCCAAAAATGGTCTGCCGGACATAACCGATATCATTGGACAGCTTTTCTACCGCATCCAGATTGCGCGGTGTGCCGGTCACAACAGCAAATCCGTGGCTGACCAGCCGTTCCATCAGCGGCCTGACACCATCATCCCCGGTCAGCGCATCAAACGGCACACGGACAGATTCATGATCCAGCGTTGCGCGGTCCCATGGCTGTGCCGCAGGCAGGCGCATGCCATCGCCCGGCACTGCAAATTCTGCAAGGAATGCGGCACCATATTCAGATTGCGCGTCGAGATCGGGCCACTCCAGAACAAGCGCAGATGCATCGCGCGTCAGCTGGGCTGATGTCGGGCGAATGGCCGGGTCCAGCGCCGCGGTAAACAATTCGCGCTGATGACTTCGCGAATCAAAGCTGACCGGATCACGTGCGTTGTCGCGAAGCCAGAAATAATCAAAACGCGTATCGGCACCATTTACCGACAGGCTCAGCCCCGTATCGCCAAGCACCAGATGATCCAGCATCGAAACCTCCTTCTTCATATNGGCCTCCTANACTAGCCACGGCACNAATGCCAGACAAGCCGCAANCGATGTCATGCTATTGGAAAAGAGCGGCACCAATGCTAGAACCGANCGAATTTCCAACGCCGCCTGCGGGTGCAAGATGACCAGCCTGATCACTGCCATGCATGAAGCACGCGCCCATCACGGAANGGGCGATGACGCCGCGTTCGCGATTGCAGCATTATACAGATTTGTCGACCTTGATGATCACCGTGCCTTGCAGCCGGTCTTGCAAAAGCTTTGTGATGCCGCGGACATTCAAGGCACCCTGCTATTGGCCGAAGAAGGGATCAACGGCACCATCTGTGGCACGGTGGCAGGCATGCAGACAGTTCTGCAATGGCTTGAGGATGATACCCGTTTCGACGGCCTGTCGATAAAATTCTCATTTGCGGCCGAACAGGCATTCCTGCGCATGAAGGTGCGGCTGAAGCGCGAGATCGTCACCATGGGCTGCCCTGAAATTCGGCCCGCACAGGCCACCGGCACCTATGTTGAACCGGCCGATTGGGACGCGCTGATTGATGATCCCGATGTAATGGTGATCGACACACGCAATCGCTATGAGACAGCCATTGGCAGTTTTCGCGGCGCGGTTGATCCGGAAACCGACAGCTTTCGCGAGTTTCCCGGATGGGCTGCCGAACTGGCCGGCCGCCATGACACATCACGTCCGCGCAAGCTGGCGATGTTCTGTACCGGTGGCATCCGCTGCGAGAAGGCCAGCGCGCTGATGCAGTCACACGGGTTTGACGAGGTTTACCACCTGAAGGGCGGCATCCTGAAATATCTTGAAGAGATTCCGCAGGAAGACAGCAGCTGGCAGGGCGAGTGCTTTGTCTTTGATGGCCGTGTGGCGGTGGATCATGGCCTGCAGCCCGGCCAATATGACATGTGCCATGCCTGCCGCATGCCGCTTGCCCCGCAGGACCTGTCCCACAAGGATTACGCGCCGGGGGTCAGCTGTCACCATTGCCGCGACGGGCAGGACCCGCAACAACGCGCGCGCTTTATGGAACGACAAAAGCAGGTCAGGCTGGCGGCAGAGCGTGGCGAAGCGCACATCGGCGCTGCCGCACGCGACAGCCGCAACCCCAAGGACAAGTAGACCGGCTGGCGAACAGGATCGGACGCCGGACCAGACGCGGAACGGTCTAGAGGGCGGCGCGATCATGCGGCGCGTCGAAATCCAGTTCCGGCCCGACCGGAACAATACCGGTGGGGTTCAGATTGCGGTGGCTGGCATAATAGTGCCGCTTGATCTCGTCAATTCTGACTGTGTCTGCAATCCCCGGCATCTGGTACAGCTCGCGCATATAGCCGGACAGGGCAGGGTAATCAGCAAGGCGGCGGATATTGCATTTGAAATGCCCGACATAGACTGCATCAAACCGGATCAGCGTTGTGAAGAAGCGCCAGTCAGCCTCGGTCACTTGATCGCCAACCAGATAGCGGCGGCGTGACAGATGCGCCTCCATCCGGTCC
>NYTO01000047.1 GCA_002683535.1 SAR116 cluster bacterium | reverse complement strand
GGCGATGGTGCATGACAGCAGCGGGCCGCGCCGGCTTGCGCCGAAGCTGGCCGAGCTTGGCATGCGATTGCAGGACCCTGACAGGCTGGCCGTAATTACCGATCATTATGTGCCGGCGCATGATGATGCCAGCCGCGCCATTCAGCAGATCACGCGTGACTGGGTCGCCGCCGAAGGGGTCAGCAACTATTTTCCGGAAATGGGCATCTGTCATGTGGTGCTTCCTGAACAGGGTCTGGTNCAGCCGGGCATGCTNGTGGTTGGCGGTGACAGNCATTCGCCGACTGGCGGTGCCTTTGGTGCCTACATGTTTGGTGTTGGTGCCACCGATATGGCTGCAGTNGNTGCCACTGGCCAGACCTGGCTGAAAGTGCCACATACGCATCTGGTGGACCTGCAGGGCCAACTCGGCGCGCAGACATTTGCCAAGGACATCATTCTTGCGCTTTGCGGCGCACACGGCATGGATATGGCGGGATATGAGGCATTGGAATTTGCCGGACCGGCGGTATCTGCCATGTCGATGCGGGCGCGCATGACCCTGTGCAACATGTCGGCCGAACTTGGCGCGCAGGCCGGGCTGATTGCCCCTGATGAGGTGACTGCCAAATGGCTGGCCAGCCGTGCGCCAGATCGTATTCGTCCTGATGATCGGCCCGACAGCCATTGGACCAGCGATGCCGGCAGCCATGACGGTACGCATTTCAGCCTCGATCTTGATGCCCTTGCCCCGCAGGCCGCCGCCCCGCACAGCCCGGCCAATGCCGCTGCCATAACAGATCATGAGGACGCATCCTTCTCGGTTGCCTATATCGGTGCCTGTACCGGTGCCAAGCTGGATGATCTGCGGGCCGCAGCAACCATCCTCAAGGGGCGAAAGACAGCCAGCGGCACCCGCCTTCTGGTGGCACCTGCCTCGCGCGCCGATCAGGACCGGGCGGCAAGCGAAGGTGTGATGGGTATTCTTGAAGATGCCGGGGCCACTGTCCTGCCAACCGCCTGCGGCATGTGTGCCGGTTACGGGCCGAACCGGCTGGCCGCAGATGATGTCTGCATTTCGTCAACAGCGCGCAATTTTCGTGGCCGGATGGGCGCACCNGGATCACGCGTCTGGCTTGCNTCGCCAGCCAGNGTTGCCGCNGCGGCTGTCACNGGCAGGCTGACCGACCCGCGCGGGATGGAGCGCTAGACCATGCAGATATCAGGACGCGCATGGATCATGGGTGACGGTATCGATACCGATCTGCTGGCCCCCGGCGCATATATGAGCGGGTCGATCGACACGCTTGCCAGCCACTGTCTTGAGGCGCTGCGCCCTGATTTCGCCGGTGCCGTGCGCCCCGGTGACATCATCCTTGCCGGTGCCAGCTTTGGTATCGGATCATCGCGCGAACAGGCGGCAGAGGCGCTGAAGCATTTGGGCATTCGGGCCATCATCGCGCGATCGCTTGGCGGAATTTTCCAGCGCAATGCGCTCAATCTGGGGTTGCCTGCGCTCAGCTGTNNGGCGCTGAATNTGGATGGTATTGACGAATTCACCAGCACCGACATTGATATCGCTGCTGGCAGCCTGAAAATTGGCGAGCGGCAATTTGCCACCGAGGCNATGCCCGATTTTCTGCTGTCGATGATTGCTNNTGGTGGCATGCTGGCGCACCTGTCCNGCCAACACGCAGCCAGTACGGCAGATTCCAAGGGAGATATAAAATGAGCAGGCTTGCTGGTCATCTGGCCACCCGACTGGCCGATCATGCCGCCCCGCCGGTTCTGGCGCCCGGCGTCTTTGACGGTCTGTCTGCNCGCATGGCCAGCATGGCCGGTGCCGAGGCGCTGTATCTTTCCGGGGCGTCACTTGCCTATACACGCTTTGGCAGCCCCGATATCGGGCTTGTGTCGATGTCTGAANTGGTNGACGCGGTGGCNGCGATAACNGAGAAAACCGACACGCCGCTGATTGTCGATGCTGATACAGGCTTTGGAAATGCNCTGAATGTGCAACGCACCTGCCGGAATCTTGCCCGCGCCGGAGCCGCCGCCATACAGCTTGAAGACCAGACGTTGCCGAAACGCTGTGGNCATCTGTCGGGCAAGACACTTGTCTCATCNGCCGAGATGGCCGGCAAGNTNAGCGCNGCCAGNGACGCGCTTGCCGGCACNGGCTGNCTGCTGGTCGCGCGCACCGATGCAATTGCCGTCGAAGGTCTGACATCTGCCCTTGAAAGGGCCGAGGCGATGGTCGCAGCGGGTGCCGATATCCTGTTTGTCGAGGCCCCNCCCGACCAGGCAGCAATGCAGCAGCTGANCGAACAGTTCGCATCACGAATCCCGCTGCTGGCCAATATGGTTGAAGGCGGGCGCACGCCCCTGCTGCCGCTGGAACAGCTTGGCGCGCTTGGCTATCGGCTGGNGATTTATCCCGGGGCGNTTGTGCGCGCACTGACCCATCTNGGCACAGCTTTCTATGCCGATCTGCTGCGCGACGGGTCGACCGCATCCTGGCAGGACCGGATGCTGGACCTTGGCGGTCTGAATACCCTTCTTGGCACCGATGAAATTCTTCAGGCTGGCGCCCGTTATGATGAGGATGTGTTTGGTAAATGAGTAACTCTTCAGCCCCTTCAGGGGGAACGGGCATCAGTCCGGTACAGCTTGCCGTGTTGCGCGGCCGACTGGAACAGATCGCCGATGAAATGGATGCAACGCTGTTCCGCAGCGCCTTCAATCCGATCATCGCCGAAGCGCATGACGCCTCGCACGGATTGTATGCCGCTGACACGGGTGAAACGCTGGTACAGGGCAAGGAAGGTCTGCCGGTCTTTGTCGGGGTGATGGCCTTTGCCGTGCGCTATGTCATCGATCTGACCCGCGATGACCCGCCACAGGACGGTGATGTCTACATCTTCAACGATCCGTATGAAGGCGGCACGCATCTGTCGGACTTCAAGCTGGTTCGCCCGCTGTTCCGCAACGGCAAGGTGTTCTGCTATCTGGCCTCGGTTGGCCATTGGCATGATGTAGCTGGCAATGTCCCCGGCAACTATAACCCGGCAGCCACTGAAAGCTTTCAGGAAGGGGTGCATATCCCGCCGGTAAAGCTGTTCCGGGGTGGCGTGCGGCAGGATGATATCTTGTCAATCCTGCGCACCAATTCGCGCCTGCCGCTGTCTGTCTATGGCGACCTGAACGCGCAGGTCAGCGCACTTGATCTGGGTCATGGCAGGCTGAACGCCCTGCTGGACGAATATGGGGATGACACAATTGCCGCCGTCTTTGCCGAATTGCGCGCGCGTGCACATCTGCAGATGCAGGCCCATATCGGTGCCCTTCCCGACGGTGATGTGGCCGCGACCGACTATCTTGATAATGACGGCATCAAGGACGAGGCACTGCCGATTGCTGTTGATGTGCATGTCGATGGCGAGAAGATGGTTCTGGATTTCTCGCGTTCGGCCGCAAATTGCGCAGGGCCTGTGAATATTTCCCGCTCAACCGCAATTGCCGCCTGCTATGTCGCGCTGAAACACCTGTTTCCCGATGTGCCGGCCAATGCCGGTGTGCTGGATCCGGTTGAAATTGTCATCCCTGACCAGTCATTGCTGTCTGCCACCGCACCAAAACCGGTTGGCGGCTATACAGAGACGATCCTGCGGATCATCGATGTGATCTTTACCGCGATTGGCAAGCTTGATCCGTCACGTGCGCTGGCCAACGCCTATGGCACCATCAATGCACTGTCACTGGCCGGTCACCGCGATGATGGCAGNCGCTGGGTNATGTTCTCGTTTTTNGGNGGTGGTCATGGCGGGCATTCTGACGGTGACGGGCTGAGCCATGGCAATGCACCGATTTCAATGGCAACCATTCCGCCACTGGAAATTCTGGAATCCGCCTATCCGGTTGCCTTTCGGCGCTGGGCGTTACGGCCGGATTCAGGTGGTGCCGGCCAGCATCGTGGTGGCCTGGGCGCTGTGTATGAGNTNGAGGTTCTGGCCAATGGTGCCGACGGNTTCTTTTTTGGTGAACGTGGNCGTCACGCACCGCAGCCTGTCGGCGCTGGCAAGCCGGCTGCGTTGAACCGGTTCTCATATCGCGCCGGCAATCAGGATGACACCGTGCCAGAAACCCCGCCAATGACGTCAAAGCAGGTCGGCATCAAGCTGCAACGCGGCGGTTCGGTCCGGCTGGAGACGCCCGGCGGTGGCGGCTATGGCGACCCGCTGTTGCGCGATGCTGCCTCTGTCGCGGCTGATGTGCGGCTTGGCTATGTCAGCACAGGGATGGCGCGCACGATGTATGGCGTCACGCTGGGTGCAGATGGCACTGTCGATGATACCGGCACCGCCGCTCTGCGCAGCAGCATGGCCTCTGAAACAAGTGGACAGGAATAGCGTTACATGACCTCGGCAAACGCACGTTTTGTGATCGGCATTGATGTCGGCGGCACCTTCACCGATTTGTTCTTTCTGGACAGATCAACCGGCACCGTCACCACCGGCAAGCTGCCAAGTACCGTCGCTGACCAGTCGATTGGTCTTGTCGACGGAATCAGCCGCGAGCTGGATGATTTCTCGGATATCGCCACCATCGTTCATGGCACAACGGTCGGGACAAATGCCCTGCTGGAGCGGAAAGGCACCCGCACCGGCCTGATCACCACCACCGGCTTTGAGGATGTTCTTGAAATGCGGCGGCGCGACCGTCCGCATACATGGGGGCTGCGCGGCGGTTACGAACCGGTCATCCCGCGTGATTTGCGGATTGGCGTNGGCGGGCGGGTTCTTGCCAATGGCAGCATCGAGNCGCCGCTTGACGAGGCGGCGGTCAGTGATGCCGCGCAGCGTCTGCTGGCTGCCGGGTGCGAGGGGGTGTGCATCAGCTTTATCAACAGCTATGCGAACCCGGAACAGGAGCGCCGTGCCGCCGAACTGGTGCGCGCCATCTGGCCGAATGACCACATCACGGTTGCAGCTGATATCCTGCCTGAAATCCGCGAATTCGAGAGGCTGTCCACCGCCACGCTGAACGCCTATCTGCAGCCGCGCATGGCGCATTATCTGAACCAGCTTGCGGCACGCACACGTGACCGGGGNGGTGACAGCGACATCCTGATCGTGCAATCGAATGGCGGGGTCATGAGCATCGATGCCGCCGCTNCCCAGCCTGTCCGCACCGCCCTGTCCGGCCCTGCCGCCGGCGTTATCGCGGCAAGTCATATTGGCCAGTCAGCCGGATTTGACAATGTCATCACCTGCGATATGGGCGGCACGTCGTTTGATGTGTCGGTGATCGCCNATGGCAAAACCGCGCTGGCCGCCCAGACATCGATTGATTTCGGCATGGTTGTGCGCACACCAATGATCGAGATCACCACCATTGGTGCTGGCGGCGGTTCCATTGCCTGGATTGACGGTGCCGGCCTGCTGCAGATCGGGCCGCAAAGCGCCGGATCCGATCCGGGGCCGGTCTGTTACGGTCTGGGAAATGACAAGCCCACGGTGACAGACGCCAATCTTTTGCTGGGACGAATCAATGCTGACCGGCCGATCGGTGGCAAGCTGGACCGGCTGGATGTTGAGGCCGCGCGCGCGGCAATCAATACGGTCATTGCGGAACCGCTTGGCATCGATGTGATGGATGCGGCCGAGGCGATCATCCAGGTCGCCAATGCGCGCATGGCCGGTGCCATTCGCATCGTATCCATTGAACGCGGGCATGACCCGGCAAAGTTCGCGGCGATGCCATTTGGTGGCGGCGGGGCGCTGCATATCGGCGCGCTGATCCGTGAGGTTGGCCTGAATACCGGACTGGTGCCGCGCTATCCGGGCGTTACCAGCGCACTTGGCTGCGTGATTGCCGATATGCGTCACGATACGGTGCGCACGGTGAACATGCCGCTTGCCAGCGTTGACGAGGCGCAGCTTGGCAACTGGATTGATGATCTGTATGCCGCCAGCAGCGCGCGCATCGCCAGCGGCAGCGAGACCTTTGACAATCTGGAAGAGGCCATTGAAGCCGACATGCTGTATGCCGGACAGACGCATACTGTTCAGGTGCGTCTTGGCGGACGCGCCGATCTGACCCGCACCCGTCTTGAAGCCGCCTTTGCGGATGCCTATCGCGCACAAATTGGCGCGCCACTGGAAGGCATTCCCGTTCGGCTGGTCAATCTGCGGCTGGCTGTTATCGCCCGCCGTGACAAGCTGGATCTCAGCGTCATGGCACCGGTTGACGGCTGCAGCACCGCCGCCGCCCGCACCGGCACGCGCCAGATTTATGCTGAAGGACAATGGCAGACGGCCAGCATTTATGACAGGCTGGCACTTGGCGTCGGTGAACGCGTGACGGGTCCGGCATTGCTGGAACAGGCGGACACCACAATCTTTGTCGATCCCGGCCTTGTGGGCGAGGTTGACGCGTTTGGCAATCTGCGCATTGAACGCGCGGACTAGCCCCGCAAGGAGACTGACATGGCAACGGCCCTTGGCGACTTCACACCCGCAAACACGGCGCTTGTTCTTGTCGATTTGCAGAATGATTTCATTCATCCCGATGGCGCGTACGGGCGGGCTGGCAAATCTGCCCCGTTGATCAGCCCGCTGGCCGACCGNCTTGCCCCGCTGACCAAGGCTATGCGGGNCGGCGGTGGCTGGGTCGTGTCNACGCAGTTCACGCTGGTGCCCATGAAAGATGGAGAGCCCTATATCGCCCCGCATCTGAAAGCGCTGCGCCCGTTCCTGAAAAAGGGTGANTTCATGCCCGGCGGGTGGGGGCAGGCNCTGTTCGACANGCTGGCNCCAGCCGATATCTCAGTCGAAAAAGTTGCCTATTCCGCNTTTTATATGAGNCGGCTTGAATTTGCCCTNTCGCATGCNGGCATCCGTCATCTGGTCTTTGCCGGCATCGTGACAAATGGCGGCGTGGCTTCGACGTTGCGCGATGCGCATGTGCGCGGCTTTGACTGCGCGGTACTGGAAGACGGATGCGGCGCCTTTTCAGACAAGGCGCATCATGCCGCGCTGGATGACATGTCCTCGATCGCGCTGCGCACCAATATCACGGCTGTTACCGCATGGCTTGAAGGTGCATAAGCCGTTGCGACCCGACAATCGCGGCATGCTTGAATGCGTTGGCAATTTCTGCTTCGCTTGTGGCGTGGTAAAAGAGCATTTCTCATGACAACACCAACTGTCACCCGTGATATGGTCAGTGCTGCTGAATGGCAGGCACGTGTCGATCTTGCAGCCTGTTACCGGCTGATTGAGCATTTCGGCATGTCCGATCTTGTNTATACCCACATCACATTGCGCATTCCCGACGCGCCAGGCCGCTTTCTGATCAACCCGTTTGGCAGCCTGTTCGNGGATGTGACAGCATCCAGNCTNGTGNCCATCGATCTGNACGGCGCGGTGATCCATCCACAAGGCGCACGGGTCAACCCGGCCGGTTTCATTGTCCACAGTGCCATCCACATGAAGGGCGATGATGCGCATTGCGTGCTGCATACACACAGCCGCGCCGGCATGGCGGTGGCCGCGCTTGACAGCGGTCTGATGATGCTGAACCAGAAGGCCATGCAGTTCTATGACCGTNTCGGCTATCACGATTTTGAGGGCATGGCCCTTGCCCAGGATGAACGCGAACGGCTGTATCAGGATTTGGCCGGCCACAAGGCGATGATCCTGCGGCATCACGGTTTGCTGACAGTTGGTGCCGATTGCGCCGAAGCCTTTTCACTGATGTACGCACTGGAATTGTCCTGCAAGGTGCAGATGGATGTTCTGGCAAGCGGCCAGCCCTATCGTACGCCTTCACCCGATCTGTGCGAACATACGGCGCGCCAGCTGAACGGCTTTCCGGTGGCACCGGTTGAGCGGGAATGGCCAGGGTTGCTGGCCATGCTGGATCGTGTCAATCCGGGGTTTGACCAGTGATCGCGACGGCTGATGGCGAAGGCGGCCTCGATATTGGCGGCATCCGCTATATGATGATTCGCCCCGNTGCNCTAATGGGATTGTTCCGACGGCTGGACCCGCCACAGCGCGCNGCGGCATTTGAAGCCATCNCGGCATCCATTCTTGAACATGGCGGCAAATCTGCCGCAAGCTATGCCGGTCATGGACGCGATGCCGCCGACGCGCTGATTGCCCGCATCGAATCAACCGCCCCGCAGATCGGCTGGGGCAACTGGCAGATCAGCCTGCGCGAAGACGGCNTTGATCTGACGGTGGANAATTCACCCTTTGTCGCCGGCTATGGGCTGTCTGACGATCCTGTCTGTGCACCAATAAGAGGGATGCTGNCTGCTGTTACGCGGCAGATTTTTGGCGTGGACGCNGTGGTTGACGAGATCGAATGCGCCGCCACTGGCAGGACGAATGCCTGCCGGTTTACCGCNCGGCTGTCCTCTGACNCTCNGGANCAGACCTGACNGCANAATCTGAAAATGGGCGCGGCGTTTTCGACCACTCTGCAGACGCTAAACATCTTGACCNCACGAACATTTTAAGCGTCAATNAATCTAATGTTGTTNGCCGAATCCAAACCGAAGCGGCACACATCTTTGGATGAAAATCTAAATATTAGGGAGAGAGTAATGAAACGTTTGGTCACCCTGCTTGCGGCAGCAGCAATGAGTTCGACCCTCGCGGTAAAAACCGCGGTGGCGGAAGANATTGTAACAGCTGTCCACGCATTCCCGCCGTTCCTTGTTTATACCAANACATTCCTTGAATATGTCGACGCTGTGAACGAACGCGGTGCTGGCGTGGTTCAGATCAAGGTGAAGGGTGGTCCAGAGGCCATCAAGATGTTCGAACAGCCGAAAGCGGTTCGTGACGGCGTTGTGGACATGGTTCACACACCCGGTTCTTTCTACGGTGCCGAAGTGCCCGAGATTGATGCCATGGTTGGATCAAAGAACACCGCCGAGGCAACCCGCGCAAATGGCGGCACTGCAATGATTGATGCCGCCCACCAGAAGCGCTTCAACGTAAAATATCTGGGCTGGGTTGATTCCGGTGTCGGTTTCAATATTTTCACCGTGAATGAGCCAAAATTCCGCTCCAATGACGGCGTTCTGGACCTTGGTGGCGTGAAGATCCGTGACAACCCGATCTACACCGCCTTCCTGAAGTCGCTTGAAGCCACCACCTCGCCAATGCCATCAACCGAGGCTTATGGTGCGCTTGAAAAAGGCGTGATCGACGCTGTGCCATGGACCAGCATCGGTATCACTGACCTGAAATGGGACAAGTTCGTAAAATACATGGTGCAGCCGTCTTTCTATTCGACAGACCTTGGCATCATTGTGAACCTTGACCGCTGGAATGCCCTTAGCGCCGACGCCAAGAAAGTCCTGCAGGATGTCGCGATCGAGATGGAGATCAAGTCAACTGCAGACCGCGCTGCGGATACAGCTGTCTATATGAAGGCATATGCAGATGGCGGCATGAAGTTTGTGTCACATTCTGATGCTGGCACTGCCAACTATCTGGCGCTTGCCTATGATTCTGTCTGGGCCCGCCTGACTGGCCGGATGGAAGAAAAGGGCAGCGGCGATGATGTTGCCAAGCTGCGTTCGCTTTTCGCACCAGACTGATCATCAGTCACCGACCGGCCCGCTTGGCGCGGGCCGGTCTTTTCCCGACTGATATCGGGACCAATGCGGGGAGTGTGCCATGACTGTTTTTTATCGCTGGCTTGATCGGGGGACCAATCTTTTGGCACTGATCGCGGGCCTTTATCTGGCCTGGATATTTCTTGCCATCATTTTTCAGGTTGTTGCCCGATCGGTATTTCTGTTCGGGTCATCCCATATTTTTACCTTTATCGAATATGGCCTTCTCTACATCACCATGTTTGGCGCGCCCTGGCTGGTTCGCCTGAAGGGCCATGTCTATATCGAATTGCTTACTGCCGTCGTGCCGGAACAAATCCGCCCGACCTTTTCACGTCTGGTTGTCGGGCTCGCCGTGCTGATTTGCGCGATTGTGGCCTATTACGCAGCCGAGGTGACCATCCGCAGCTATGTGCGCGACGAAATCGACATGCGCTCGCTCGACATGCCGCGCTGGATACTGATGATCTCGATGCCGATCTGCTTTTCGATGATGGCGCTGCAATTCACGCGCTACATTTTCGGCAAGGACACATTGCATACCGGTGAAGCCGGCATGCACGAATAACAGCACAGACGCGGGGACATTTTTTCATGGAATGGTACGAAGCCACCTTGTTTCTTCTGGGAACCGTGCTGGGGCTGATGCTGCTTGGCCTGCCGGTCGCCATCGCCTTTATCGGTGCCAATATTCTTGGCGCGATCTATTTCATGGGCGGTTANGGGCCNCTGGAATTGCAGGCNTCTCGCGGCATTGGGCAGTTGATCAACAACGCCTTCCCGTCGCTGACAACCTTTAATCTGATACCGGTGCCGATGTTCCTGCTGATGGGAGAATTGTTCTTCTATGGCGGGTTGGCCACCCGCATGTTCGGCGCAGTGGAAGTGCTGATGGGCAAGGTGCCGGGACGNTTGTCCTATGTCACGGTTGCTGGTGGTACNGCCTTTGCCACGCTGTCGGGATCATCGATGGGATCGACCGCGCTTCTTGGCTCGCTGATGGTGCCTGAAATGTCACAGCGCGGGTACAAGAAACATATGTCNATCGGNCCCATTCTGGGCACTGGCGGACTTGCCATGCTGATCCCGCCATCAGCCCTGGCCGTGTTGCTGGGAACATTGGCGCAGCTGGATATTGGCAANTTNCTGATCGGCGGCATCATGCCGGGGATCATACTGGCATCCATGTATGTTGCGCTGATCTGGTTCCAGTGCCGCATCGATCCGGAGGCAGCCCCTGTCTATGATGTGGATTTGCCGCCATTCTCCGAACGGCTAAAGCTGTTCGCCCGCGATGTTCTGCCCATGCTGGCAGTCATTATCGGCGTGATCATGCTGATCATGTTCGGCATTGCCACCCCGTCTGAATCCGCCGCGTTCGGATGTCTTGGCATCCTTGGTCTGTGTGCGGNCTATCGTTCGCTCAANTTCAAGGTGCTTGTTGATTCCGTCGCCGGTGCGCTGCGCGTGACGGTCATGGCATTCCTGATCATTTTCGGATCAGCCACCTTCAGCGCCTTGCTGGCCTTTTCGGGAGCCAGTGCGGGCCTGCTGGAATGGGCTGTCAGTTTCGATCTGTCACCGCTGAGCATGCTGTTCATCATGTTTGCCATCCTGCTGGTTCTGGGGATGTTCATGGACCAGCTCTCGATTATGCTGCTGACCGTGCCAATCTTTTTCCCGCTGGCCAGCCAGCTTGGTTTCGATCTGATCTGGTTCGGGGTGATCGTGCTGCTGGCGCTTGAAATCAGCTTCACGACACCACCCTTCGGGCTGTTGCTGTTCGTGATGAAGGGTGTGGCACCGCCGGATACCAAGATGACTGATATCTATCTTGCCGGCATTCCGTTCATCCTGTGCGCTATCGCTGTAGTAATCCTGATGGTGATCTTCCCTGACGTAGCCCTGTATCTGCCCAATCTGGTAAAATGACAGCTGGCGAGCCACTGCCCGACGTATCAGAGCGCGAT
>NYTO01000046.1 GCA_002683535.1 SAR116 cluster bacterium | reverse complement strand
CGGCAGGCACATCAGCGGTTTGCCATCAAGGAAGCCTGCCGACATGGGCCGCCCTGGCTTTATGGCCAGTCGCCAAAAAATTTTTTCGGCTGTCAGCGCATCCATCGCGGCCTGCGTGTGATCCTCATCACCGTCCGATGCGCCGCCCGATGACACCACAGCATCGCAGGTGGACAGGGCAACGCGAAAGACATCGCTCAACGCATCCAGATTGTCCGGGACGATCCCGAAATCGCGAACAAGAAAGCCGTCGGCACGGAGCATCTCAGCCAGCATCGGACGGTTGGAGTCATGCAGCTGGCCGGGGTGGATGGTGGCACCTGCCTCAACAATTTCATCACCCATCGACAACAGTCCGACAATCGGTCGGCGGCAAACCGTCAGCTGCGCAAACCCGGCGGCAGCGGCAATGCCAGTGTCGGCGGCATCGAGGCGCGTGCCGGCTGCGATGATCACTTCACCCTTGCGCAGATTTTCCCCGGTTGGGCGGTTATTGCTGCCGGGGGTCAGGCTGCTGTCGACCTGCACATGCGTGCTGTCCGCCGCTGGGCGGCAAAATTCATGCATGGCAACAGCGTCGGTTCCGGCTGGCATGACGGCACCGGTAAAAATGCGCACTGCCGCACCGGCGGGCACAACCGCATCAAACGGGTGCCCGGCANCGGCACGCCCGATCACCTGAAAGCTGTGGTCCGGTTGGNNCGCCAGGAAGGCAGCATCAACAGCATAGCCGTCAACAGCGGCATTGTTGGATNCCGGCAGATTGGTCGGGGCAATCAGGTCACGGGCAATGATGCGGCCAGCAGCATCAGCAAGATCAACTGTTTCATGTATGGCCTTTACATTGGTGATGCGCGCCCGCANNCGGTCAACTGCCTCATCCGGCGAAATGCTGCCGCGATAGAGAACGGNGCTGTCACTCATTGTGGNGCCGTCCCGCGGTGCNGTTCATATCGTGCAAGGATAAAGGCGGCNATTGCGTCGATATCATCAAGTGCGATTGCCGGTGGTGCCGCGTCCGGCAAGGCCGAAACATCATCGCTGGCCACGGCAATGATCTGGGCATCGCCTGTGAACAGCACAGGCTTGTTGGCGGCGGCGCGGTGGATTTCAATCTTGGGGATAGCCGACTTTTTGAAACCTTCGACGATGACGATATCTGCCGGCTCCAGCGCAGCAAGAAGGTCGGCCAGAGTGCGTTCGGCCCGCGTTCTGTTTTCGGTAAACAGAACCGCGCGCGCAGNTGAAGATACAGCCACCTGACGGGCACCGGCGGCCCGGTGCCGATAGCTGTCCTTNCCGGGCGTGTCGGCATCGAAGTCATGATGCGCATGCTTGATTGTCGCAACATCNANNCCCTGCGAACTCAGCAGTGCGATNAGCTTTTCGGCAAGNGTTGTCTTGCCACTGCCCGACCAGCCGGCAAGACCGANAACGGTTCCGTGGCGCTGCATGACATCAGCAAGCCCGTCGTTATCGGGAAGACTTGTCGACATGACCTAGAACACCCCGATAATAGGCGATGCCAGTCTGGGCAGTGATAAAGGCNGCAACCCACAAACAGGTCAGCCCGACTTCATTGGCGAATTGCACCGACGGGAACACCGGCGCACCAATCAGNAACCCTATGGCCACCAGCTGCAGGGTCGTTTTCCATTTTGCNATTGTGGANACGGGCATATCGACGCTGCGGCCAGCCATGAATTCGCGCAGTCCGGAAATCAGAAACTCGCGGGACATGATGACAAGCGCAGGCAGAATGTACCACCAGCCATCATCGGTGACATGCGCCAGTGACAGCAGACATGTGCCGATCAGNACCTTGTCGGCAATCGGATCAAGCATCGCNCCCAGTTTTGATACCACGCCAAGACGGCGGGCCATCCAGCCATCGATGAAATCAGAAATNCTGGCAAGAATGAACAACACCAATGCCGGTGCATAGCCTGCCTCGACATTGTCAGTCCAGATCAGAATGGCGATCACAGGTGCGGCAACGATCCGCAGAATCGTCATCCAGTTTGGCACCGATCTAAGCACGGTCGTCATCTCTACGCTTNTCCCCCGTCNTGTTCCGTCACCANGCCGTCGACGATCNGCGCGAAACACCATTATTGCCATTATGGCGCATGGCGTCAGGAATGCCCACTGTAAAACCAATCATAAACATGTCGGGCNACAGCTTTCGAAATACCGTCGACAGCTTCAAGGTCCTGCAGACCGGCAGCNGAGACAGCGCGGGCCGACCCGAAATGCGCCAGCAGCGCCTTCTTGCGTTTTGGACCGATCCCCGGCACCCCGTCGAGCGGACTTGTCAGTTCGGCTTTCTGGCGGCGGGCGCGGTGTGTGCCAATGGCATANCGGTGGGCCTCATCACGCAGACGCTGCAGAAAATGCATGGCAGAGGCCTGCGGCGACAGGGTAAAGCTGTCGCGTCCGCGCATGTGGAACTGTTCGCGCCCGGCATTGCGGTCCGGTCCCTTGGAGATGGCNACCACAGTGATATCGGCAACGCCAAGATCATCCATCACTTCACTGACAGCGCTAAGCTGGCCCTTGCCGCCATCAATCAGCAGCAGATCAGGCCAGCTGTCACCGTTCCGGTCAGGATCTTCCTTCAGCGCGCGTTCAAAACGCCGGTGGATGACCTGGCGCATCATCGCGAAATCATCGCCTTGCACCACTGCATGCGCGCCATCTTCGCGCATGTTGAACTTGCGATAGGCCGCCTTGTTGAACCCGTCTGGCCCGGCAACCACCATGCCGCCAACCGCATGCCGGCCCTGGATATGCGAATTGTCATATATCTCGACCCGGTCGGGGGGTGAATCCATGTTGAACAGCTCGGCCAGTTCACCAAGCAGGCGCCGCTGCGAGCTGGTATCGGCAAGGTTGCGCGCCAGCGCCTCTTCAGCATTGCGGCGCGCCATCTCTGTCAGTTTGGTGCGGGCACCGCGTTGCGGACGGCTGATCCGTACAGTGCGGCCNGCGTGGATGGACAGCGCCTCGGCAAGCAGGGTCGTTTCATCCGGCATGACAGAGACCAGAATTTCGGCTGGCGGTTCCTTGTCATCATAGAACTGGCCAAGGAAAGCTGTCAGAACAGCGGCATCACCGCTTTCGGTATTATGNGTCAGGAAATAGGACCNGTTGCCATAGTTCGACCCGCCGCGAATGAAAAAAGTCTGGATACAGGATTTCTCGCCACTGCGGGCAAGGGCGATGATGTCGGCATCATGCAGGTTCGGGACATTGATATCCTGATTTGCCTGGATGCCNCTGAGCGCGCGGATGCGGTTGCGCCAGATGGCGGCTGTTTCAAATTCCAGCGTTTCGGCAGCCGCATGCATGCGGGTCGCATAGTCACGCTGAATCTTGGCAGATTCGCCCGACAGGAAGCGACGCGCCTGATCCATCTGTGCGGCATAGTCACCCGCCGAAACAAGCCCGACACAGGGGCCGCTGCAGCGCTTTATCTGATATTGCANGCAGGGGCGCGTGCGGGCGCTGAANACCGAATCCGAACAGGTGCGCAGCATGAAGGCGCGTGCCAGATCAGCCACTGTACGGTTGACCGCGCCGGCCGAGGCAAAGGGACCGAAGTAGTCGCCCTTGCGCGTCTTGCGTCCACGATGTTTGGTCAGCTGGCCAAATTCATGGTCGGCGGTCAGCAGGATCTGCGGCAGGCTTTTGTCGTCGCGCAGNAGAATGTTGTAGCGCGGCTTCATCTTCTTGATCAGGTTCGATTCAAGAAGCAGCGNCTCGGTCTCTGATTTGGTGACGATCACTTCCAGCGTTTCGGTCTCGCTGACCATCCGCATCAGCCGGTTCGACAGTCGGTTCGGCTGGGTATAGCTGGCCACCCGCCGTGCCAGATTCCGCGCCTTGCCGACATACAGAACCTCGCCCGCACCGTTCATCATGCGGTACACACCCGGATCGCTGCCCAGCTTGCGAACCTCGGTCTTCAGATAGGCAAGGCCGCGCCCAAGATCGGGGGGCAGGTTCGGGCTTTTTTCTGTCGTCTGTTGCTCGGTCATCACACTCTAATCTAGCTGTCCTTTTCGCGCGCGGGTAGTGCCAAGCAGCCTTATTGATACCACCATGCTCCACAAAAAAAATTATCCCCGAATCCTGTGGATAACTATGTGGATGAAAGCATGACGGACAGGTTTTGACGCTGATTTCATGGCAAATTTTGTAAAATGACTAAATTTTAGGCAGTTTTTTATAGTTACATAAAATCAATATGTTAGTTAATAAATTCATACAGCTTCTGAAAAAATATTACATNAANTCCGTTGCTTGCCAGATTTNTGTGACGATNGCGTGACACTGTGCACAAACAGGAATGATTGATCCTGTCGATTCGCCNGTTTCTGCCGTTTGNTGTCAACCGGGANNCGAAAAAAAATAAGGCAAAAAAGGCCNGATATTTTCGCCCGGCAGAAAAGCGAATAAAAACAGATGCTGTGTGCCGGGGCTCAGCGTCGACGCGGGCGNTTTCGTGTTGGCGCGCCCGGTGTGCCGGCCGGAAAACGTGCCTTGCCAGCATCATCGGTGGTCGATGTATAGCGCTGGGCGATGGCCTGCGGCACGCCGGGTGCATTCAGCCCCAGCTCGGCAGCTTCCATCCGGCGAATTTCATCCCGCAGCCGGGCAGCTTCCTCAAATTCCAGATTGGCAGCGGCGTCCTGCATTGATTTTTCCAGATCGGAAATCACCGTCGCATAATTGTTGCCGACAAGGCTGCCCTCGGCCCCGCCGGCCGCAGGCGTTACATGGTCGCCGCGTTCATAGACCGACTCCAGAACATCATTGATGTCCTTGCGAATTGATTCCGGGGTGATGCCGTTGGCCTCGTTCCAGGCTTCCTGCTTGGCGCGGCGGCGGTTGGTTTCGTCCAGCGCATACTGCATTGAATCGGTGATCTTGTCGGCATAGAGGATTACCCGCCCCTCAATATTCCGTGCGGCGCGACCGATGGTCTGGATCAGGGATGTCCTTGATCGAAGATAGCCTTCCTTGTCGGCATCCAGTATCCCCACAAGCGCGCATTCCGGAATATCCAGCCCCTCGCGCAGCAGGTTGATCCCTATCAGCACATCAAAGATGCCAAGGCGCAGATCGCGCATGATCTCGATCCGCTCCAGCGTGTCGATATCCGAATGCAGATACCGCACGCGGATGCCAGCCTCATACATATATTCAGACAGCGCTTCGGCCATTTTCTTGGTCAGGGTGGTGATCAGCACGCGCTGGCCCTTGGCCGCCGCATCACGGCACTCGGCGATGATATCATCAACCTGATTGCCGGTCGGGCGCACAATGCAGTCGGGGTCGGTCAGGCCGGTCGGGCGTACAACCTGTTCGGAAAAGACACCGCCGGTGCGCGCAATTTCCCAGGGACCGGGGGTTGCCGATACAAAGACGGTCTGCGGGCGGAAACCTTCCCATTCCTCGAATTTCAGCGGCCTGTTATCCATGCAGGATGGCAGGCGAAAGCCGAATTCCGACAGCGTACTCTTGCGCGCAAAGTCGCCTTTGAACATGGCGCCGATCTGCGGCACGGTGACATGGCTTTCATCGATGATCAGCAGCGCGTTTTCCGGCAGATATTCGAACAGCGTCGGTGGTGGCTCGCCCGGGCCGCGTCCCGACAGATAGCGTGAGTAGTTCTCGATTCCGGCGCAGGACCCAGTGGCCTCGATCATCTCGATATCGAACTGTGTGCGCTGCTCGATGCGTTGCGCCTCGAGCAATTTGCCCTGTTCGGTGAATTCGCTGATGCGGCCCTTCAATTCGGTGCGGATCAGTTTTGTGGCCTGCTGCAATGTCGGGCGCGGCGTCACATAGTGCGAATTGGCAAAGACGGTGATCTGTTCCAGCGTCTGCGTTTTTTCACCGGTCAGCGGATCAATCTCGAAAATATCCTCGATCTCGTCACCAAACAGCGAGATGCGCCAGGCCCGGTCTTCAAGGTGGGCTGGAAACAGCTCTACATTGTCGCCGCGCACGCGAAAGGCACCGCGCACGAAATTGGTGTCGTTGCGCCGGTATTGCAGCTCGGTAAAGCGGCGCAGGATGGATTGCCGCTCAATCCGTTCACCGCGTGACAGGCGAAAGGTCATGGTCGAATAGGTTTCGACCGACCCGATGCCATAGATGCAGGACACCGAGGCGACGATGATCACATCATCGCGTTCCAGCAGCGCGCGCGTCGCCGAATGGCGCATCCGGTCGATCTGCTCGTTGATCGAGCTTTCTTTCTCGATATAGGTGTCGGAGCGCGGGACATAGGCCTCGGGCTGGTAATAATCATAATAGGAGACGAAATATTCCACCGCATTGTCGGGGAACAGCGACTTCATCTCGCCATACAGCTGGGCCGCCAGCGTCTTGTTCGGGGCGAGGATCAGGGTTGGCCGCCTGATCTGGCGGATCACATGCGCGGCGGTAAAGGTCTTGCCCGATCCGGTAACGCCAAGCAGCACCTGGTCGCGCTCGCCATTCTGGATCCCTTCGACAAGTTCCTTGATGGCGGTTGGCTGGTCACCGGCGGGCGAGAATTCAGACTGCAGGTCGAAATCGGCCGGCGCGCGCGGGCGCGTGATGATCATCTCGCCAACGGATGCGCCATTGCCGGGAGATGCACCGGGCGCAGGCTGCCCCGGCGCAGGCGTGTCTGGTGTGTCTGGTGTGTCTGGTGTGGGTGTCGCATCTTCCATGGTTTGAAAGATAGGCAGTCTAGCCCGACGAGGGAAGGGGGCGTGGCAAAGAGTGTTTTAGCGCTCTAACGTTAACGGATTTTTAACAGCATCTGGGATAGAGAGGAAGGGAGATAGGGAGTGCTAAGATGAAAGATCACCAAATGTGGATATTCGCGAAATCTGACGAAAGCGGTCATTTTGCTGTGGTTTATCGC